>JBKPFP010000224.1:0-30483 GCA_046744435.1 Actinomycetota bacterium
GATGCTCTGAGAGTCGTCCGCGTTGATGCTGCGCGAGAGGCGCAACCACGGCACACGCTGCGCGGCGTCGTCCTGCGGGGCCTCATCTACGTGCTGGTCGCGCTGGCAGCGTTCGTCGTGGTCACGACCGTCACGTCGAACAGGTGAAAAGGGTCGAACGTGCCGGTCCTCGTGTTTTTGGTGGGGGTCCAGCAGTCCGAACGCCGAGCAGGTCCTACCCCACCCCACCCCTGTACGGCGGCATACTCGCGGTGATGGCAATCGGCCGTGCCGAACGATTCGAGGAGCGGAAACCTCGGGTGATCGCGACCTTCGGCGACGACGAGGAGACGCTACTGGCCGTCTCCCACATCTTCGAACTAATGGAGATGGCCTGGCACGACTGCTATGGAGAGGTCACGCCCTCGGAGGAGGTCATCGAAAACGTGCTGCTCTGCTCGCAGGGAACGCTCGGCGGCCTGATCCACGCTGCTCACATGGCCGTTATTGACGACCGCGATCTCTCAGTCTGGGCTTCTGACCTTCGCGACCGACTCGGCACCAACTGAAGCGCACCGCGCTCTTTTGCTCTTGAAAATTTCCGGGCAGGCGTTTTACCGGCGAGCCGTTCTAGGCCTGCGGCCCCGGAGGAATGCGGTGCGGCTTGCAGTGGAAGCAAGCATGTTACGGCGGAGGGGATCGGAGTCCCTCAGAGCCCACTCGACGGTGGCGCCGAGCGACGGGCGGGTCGACCGTCGTTCTTAGGCTCGCATGCTGTCAATCTCTCGCGCAAGCCGGAGAATTGCCTTCTCTCCGGCTTCGACGCGGTTGTTGAGAAAGGCGATCAGGTCCAGCCGATGGGCCTGGACGTCCTCACTTGTCATGCTGGCCTCTAAAGACTCCCGCCCGCGCCGAACGGCGTCAGAGATGTCCTTCTTGACCTCTTCCTCAAGGCTCATCATCGGACCTCCTCCCCGGGAAGGGAGAGGGCAAACCTCTAGCCGAGCATCTTGACGAAATCCTATAACTCCGTTTACAGACCTCTAACAGCGCGACTACAGACAGGCGATACCGGCATGGTTGGGCGAGCGCCCCGGTCCCGAAAAGAGTCATCTTCAAGGGGGCGAGGTCGCTGCTGTTCTCAATCGGCCCCAGGAGGACTCGAACCTCCGGCCAACGGATCATGAGTTGACCGCAGCCGCCTCGGCGGGGCTACCCACGACCTCGTGGCGGCCCTTGGAGAGATCGACTGCGAGACGACCCTCGTCCCCACGCGCCAGCCAGTCGTCGACATCGTGCGCTAGCTCCTCGCCGTCGACCTCGCGGAGTCGCGCGGCGTCGACCCGGACATGATCCGCATGGGCGACCCGCGCTGGGAGCGGGCCCGCGACGGTTACACCTAGCCGTCCCCCGGCAGGATGCCGCAGAGACGCAATCCATCAGAGCTTCGGGACGTGCTTGCTCGGGCTCGGCTCATCCTCGAGGAAGCCGCCGTCGAGCTCCGTGAGCCCGCGCTCATGGGCGACTGCGACTGCCTGCGCCCGGCTGTGGACGCCGAGTTTTATAAGTACCCGCTGGATGTGCGTTCCGGTGCCGCCCGGAGTGACGGAGCAGCAGCGGCGGCCTCGGCCGACTTCTGAACCGAAGCCGCCCGACCGGCTGCAGGCGCTATTAGCTGGAGTAGCCGACCTTGACTGCTGAGATCGACGCGTAGATGAGCTTCGGGTTCGTGCCCGCACCCTCGTCGCGAATGCATTTCAACCCTGCGCTGGCTCCCTCGGGTATGACTATTGAGGAGGGCACGCTGGTGGTGATCGGGATGGTGACGTAACTGTCATCCTCACTTAGATCGCCCACGGTCGCCGCCGCCCCGCTCGCCCAGGCTGGCCGCGTGACCAGCGGCACCTGAAGGGTGCAGGTGACGCGCCAACGTGACGACGCGGGGCCGAGGAAGGTCATGTGCGCGGTGAACACATAGCTCCCGGCGGCTAGGTTGTCCATCGTCGCGATCCAGGGCGCCGCGGGATAGTCCGCCCACGCGATGTCGATCGCCGGATGCGTATCGCCCGCGAAAAAGAGGCTGCTGCAAAATTCGAACCCGCGTGCGTTCGAGGGCCCGATGTCGCCCTTGTCACCCTTGTCGCCCTTGTCGCCCTTCGGGCCTGTCGGGCCGGGCAACCCCAGCGCTCCTTGAACGCCTCTTGGTCCTCGATTCCCCCTCAGGGCCCGCTTCGCCTTCGCGCTGATGTCAACGGTCTGAATCGTGCCGTTCTTGATGTTCTTCGACGTGACGATGAAGACGCCCGCCGATGCTGTCGCCGCACAGACCAAGGCGACGGCTACCGCCGTGAGCGTGACTTTCACGGATTACTCTCCTATCTCGGGCTGCGAGCTTTCCGTCCTCAGATTGGCGGGCTCGCGGCCCGTCTTGCCCTCCTTGCAGCCTAAGACCTGCAAACCTGCGCAATTGTTAGTGAATCGCCGGAATAGGCGCTGGCTTGTGCGCCGCGGCCACGATTCAGACCGCGGCCCCGGATCAGATGCGGGAACCTCCTCGAGGAGCTTGACGAGCGAATCCTCGGCGTCTTCGAGGTGCGCCCATAGGTACGCTCGATTTGCGCTTTCGCGGCTCTGCGGCAGGTCCGTCTCGCGCAACCATGCGGTTCCGGCTCAACTATGTAGTACGGAATGAGCCCGCCAGGACTCGAACCTCCGACCAACGGATTATGAGTTGACCGCGGTCGCCTCGGCGGGGTTGCGCACTACCTCGTGGCGGCCCTGGGAGAGATCGTCTGCGAGACGACCCTGTCCCCACGCGCCATCCAGTCGTCGACACCGCGCGCTAGCTCCTTCGCTGTCGACCTCGCGGAGTCGCGCGGCGTCGACCCGGACATGATCCGCATGGGCGACCCGCGCTGGAAGCGGGCCCGCGACGGTAACGCCTAGCCGTCCCCCGGCAGCAGGGCCGCAGAGACGCAATCCATCAGAGCTTCGGGGCGCGCTTGCTCGGGCTCGGCTCATCCTCGAGGAAGCCGCCGTCGAGTTCCGTGAGCCCGCGCTCATGGGCGGCTGCGACTGCCTGCGCCCGGCTGTGGACGCCGAGTTTTGTAAGTACCCGCTGGATGTGCGTTCCGACAGTCTTGGGGCTGATGAAGAGCTTGCGGGCGATGTCCCGCTGATCCAGCCCCCTGGCGAGCAGCCCGAGAACCTCGCCCTCGCGACTCGTCAGGGCCTCTTCATCTCCCGACTCGTAGGAGTTCAGGGTCGACGAAGAACGCGCACGTCGCAGCGCGTTTCTGACTCGTGCCAAGAACTCGTCGTCGTCGAACGGCTTCACGACGTAATCGTCCGCGCCGAGGAGCAGCCCGGCGACTCGGTCGTAGGGCTCAGTCCTGTCGCCCGATAAGAAGATGATCGCCACGTCGTCGCCGAACAAGTCGCGGAGCTCTCGGCACACCTCGTAGCCACTCACCTCGGGAAGATTGATTTCGAGCAGCACGAGCGCAGGGCGAACGCGAGCCGCGGCTTCTAGCGCTTGCGGACCCGTCCGGACCTCATCTGTTGCAAATCCGATGCGGCTGAGAAGATCCGCGATCTTCGTTCGGGAGCGCCGGTCGGCGTCGGCAACGAGTATCGGGCCGTTAGTACTCAATAACCATCCTCTCTTAGGGGTCCGAGGACGCCCTATGTTGTAGTCCGTTGGGCGCGTTGATTCAAGCATTCAATACTGGGATCAACGCACGTGCGCTGAAGTAACGCCGGTATGGCCTACAGCGATTTCGGCATGTGGAAAACACGGAGATCGCCCGATGTACGAGGTCGCCCCCGGTCCTAGTGTGTTGTCCGACTAGTCGTCACTCACGCGGCCAAACAGGGGGAGGTGACGCACTACTCGGAAAAGGAGAAGGAGCCGTCTGGAGTGGAGCGGGTTGCCGCGGCCGTTTCCGACCCCGACGGTCGCACGACTGTCTGAAGTCGGGGAGCCCGCGTGCGGGCTCCTGGTTCCCACAGCATGAGGAAGGGAGAGAGGTATGCGGCAAAGGAATGGTTTCAAACGGAACGTCGTTCTTGCTCTTGTGATCGGCGTGGTCGCCGCCCTGGCGACCGGAGCTCTTGCGGCAACAATCATCAACCCCGACAATGCCCCGTCGGGTACGCATTTGCAGGCGGGTGCAATCGGCTGCACGGTTGGTAGCGACGGCCTCACGGTCTCGTGTACCCCGTTCGAGCTGGCGGGAGTCGGCAACACGAACGCGGTTGTGACCCTGAGCGCCACTTACTCGGGGGTCGTCGACTGCTTCAACCGCGGTGGCAACCTCGTCGAGTCCCACGAGACGACGTTCTCGGCCGTAGATTCGGCCGTGGAGCGCCCCGCTAGGAATGGGCGGCTGCGCGTAGGGGCGCGGACAGTAAGCCCGTCTCTGGATTTGGCAGAACCTTGCCCGAATCCGAACTGGACGCCCATGTTCCACGAGGGGTCTCCGACGCTAGACACCTGGATCTACACGCTTACCTTCGCCGGCTTCACGAACCCATACATCACGATCACCCCGTGACGGGAGTGAGCGGCTAGAGGGAAGTCAGGAAGTCAGACGCTATGCGCCGAGGGGGCCGACAGGCCCCCTCGGCGCAGGCGTGTCTCGACCATCTGATCGCCCGGTCTATCTGTCCGGAAATGGCGAGCCTGCGAACTGCCCAGGCGGCATACATGACGCGTCCGAAAGGAGACCGTCATGAAGAGCTCAATCGTCCAGATCCTGCTTGCTGCCGCGGTCCTGGCCGGCGCCGTCGCGGCCACGGGCGCAGGGGCATCTCACGTGCGCAACGGGCATGTCCAGTATCGCGTCGTCAACCTCCCGGGGCTCGGCGGCACGTCCAGCGTCGGGTTCAGCATCAACGACCGAGGCTGGGTGGCCGGCCGCTCCAACCTGCCGGGCAACGAGAGCCGCCATGCCACCCTGTGGCGAAGCGGACGGCTCACCGACCTCGGCACCCTCGGCGGGCCGAACAGCGCCGTGCTGTGGCCCGTGAAGAACCTCAGGGGCATCGTCACGGGCATCGCGCAGACGAACGAGCCGGACCCGCTGCGCGAGACGTGGAGCTGCGGCTTCTTCTTCCCCGTCGCCACGCGGACCGGCGTGCGCTGCCTCGGCTTCAAGTGGCAAGGCGGCGAGATGACACCGCTCCCCACGCTCGGAGGTACCCACGGCTTTGCCACCGGCTCCAACAATCGGGGCCAGGTGGCCGGCTGGGCCGAGAACACCGTGTTCGATCCGACCTGCGTAGAGCCGCAGGAGCTGCAGTTCCGCGCGGTACTGTGGGGCCCGCGGGACGACCAGATTCGCGAGCTTCCGCCCCTCCCCGGAAGTGACACTGTGAGCGCCGCGACGGCGCTCAACGACCGCGGCCAGGTGGTCGGCATCTCCGGTATCTGCGACCAGGCCGTCGGCCGGTTCAGCGCGATCCACAGCGTGCTGTGGGAGCACGGCGTGCCGATCGAGATCGGCGATCTCGGCGGCGTGGCCTGGAACACGCCGATGGCGATCAACCAGCGCGGGGACGTCGTCGGGTTCGCCAATGCGTCAGCAGCCGACGGCGGCAACCTCAACCCCCGCGCGTTCCTCTGGATCAGCGGCCAGGGCGTTCGCAACCTCGGCGCCGTGCCGGGCGATCTCACCAGCCAGGCGACCGGGATCAACGAGTGGCGCCAGATCGTCGGCCAGTCTTGCGACGTGAACGACAACTGCCGCGGCTTCCTCTGGCAGAACGGGGTGATGCGTGACCTGAACGACCTCGCTCCGGACTATGACGACCTCATCACGACCGCCAACGACATCGACGACTTCGGCAGGATCACGGGTCAGGCATTCGACGCCGACACGGGTCAGTTCGTCGCCTTCGTGGCGACGCCCATCCGCAAGTGACGTAGCGCTTCGGCCGGAGTGGACACTGCGTTCCACTCCGGCCGATCGCTCATACGCCGCCGCCGACGACTAGCCCCTGTCGGATTGTCGGGGCGAGCCGGATGAGCACCGTGTGATAGCTCTCGATGAGTGGCTCGACCGCGTCGCGGTGGTTCCGCCGCCACTCGTCGCTTCCGTAGAAGGCCTCGAGCTGCTCTTCGCGACTGGCAGCCGACGGGAAGGCGCGCATGAGGTAGTAGACGTCACTGTCGTCGAGGGACGGCCCATACCCGACGACGTCGATCCCGAAGCGGAGGAGCATCGGCAGGGCACGGTCGCGCGAGGCGGTCGAACTCCGCGCCGCCGCCCGGCACCAGCCTGTACGTGCGCAGGTCGAGGACATCCGCGTCCGGCCGCGGCTCGCTCAGGCGGCACCCCGCTCGGCGGGGGTCAGTCGCTTGGCGTCTGCGAGCCAGAGGTGCGTGGCGGCCAGCGCCCGCCAGGGCCTCCAGCGCTCGGCAAGCTCGCCGAGCGTAGCCGCCGGTTGGGCGGCGCTTCGGGGGACGGCGCGTTGGAGGCCGAGATCCGTGGTCGGGCAGGCGTCGGGCTCACCGAGGCGGAGGGCGAGGTAATGCGCGGTCCAGGAGCCGAGGCCGTCGAGCGCGGTGATCGAGTCAACGAGCTTGTCTAGGCCGACGCTGCGGTCGAGGCGGACGGAGTCCTCGGCGACAGCGCGCGCAAACATGCGGATCCCCTCCGCTCTCGCAGGCATGAGCCCAAGAGCTTTGAGATCGCCGCCGACCAACACAGCCGGCGAGGGAAATGTGTGCGTGAGGCCGAATTGCTCGAGCCCGGGTACCGGGATGCCGAGCCGCTCGACCAGACGGTGGGCAATGGTGTTCGCCGCAGCGAGGGTGACCTGCTGGCCGATGATCGCGCGGACGCCGGTCTCGAAGGGATCCCAGGTTCCGGGCGGGCGGAGCCCCGGTCTGGCTCTGAGCAACGGCCCGATGATCGGGTCGGGGGCGAAGCGGCTCGCCGGCTGGTCGAGGTCGAAATCGAGGCTCGCGATGTTCCGCGCGCGCTGCACGACGTGGACGAGCTCCTCCCAATGCGGGAGATGGGCGCGTAGGACGAGGTGGTCGCCGCCACCGGGATAGAGCTCGAGCACGCCGGGGTCGTCACCGACGATGATCGTCCGTCGATACGTAGTCCCCTCCACATTCTCGACGCCCGGGATCGCGCGCGCGGCGAGGTAGCCGACCATCGCATCCCAGTCGAGTGAGCCGCGGAACGGGAGCCGCAGGATGAGGCCGCCGTCTGCGACAAGCCGGTCGCTCGCGCGGCGCCGGGCGCGCAGCCGACGCGGCGGCTCGCGGAAGACCTCCAGGCAGGCGCGGTTGAACTGGCGCAGGCTGCCAAAGCCGGCGGCGAAGGCAATCTCCGTGACACTCAGGTCGGTGTCGTCGAGCAGGCGGCGTGCGAAGTGCACCCGGGCCGAACGCGCGAGCCCGTCAGGCGTCACCCCGAGGTGAACGGTGAAGAGGCGGCGCAGGTGTCTCGCAGAGACGCCCAGCCGCGCGCCCAGGCCGGCCTCGGTACCGTGGTCGAGGGCGCCGTCGAGGATCATGCGAACGGCTCTGCAGACGAGCTCCGGCGCCGTCCAGGTCACGGACTGCGGCCAGCGGTAGGGCCGGCAGCGAAGGCAGGCCCGGTAGCCGGCGGCTTCGGCCGCTGCGGCCAGCGGAAACGCGCGCACATTCTCCGCGCGGGGCCGAGCAGAGCAACCGGGACGGCAGTAGATCCCGGTGGTAACGACTGCCGAGAAGCCTTCCACGTGTCAGATCTAACCGGGCCCGCGCGCGCCAGACCAGCCGGATCCGGACATCGTCGTCAGGCTTGTCCGTATCCGGCGAGACCGTCGAGCCGCGGTCCAGCACGCTTATTGCACGGCGATCGACCAAGGAGGAGACTTGTCCGAGAGCTCGCCCGAACCTGACTACGTCACCGCCGCGACCCTCGAGGCGGATGCGGTCGCCACCCTCCACGACCTGAACGCGCACTACATTCGCGCCTTCGTCGAGGCCGACACGGCGTGGTACAGCGAACACCTCAGCGACGACTTCGTCTGCACGCTCGCAGACGGCCGCCGGATCGATAAAGCCGAGTTCCTGCAACGGAATGCGAAAAAGCCGGGAGTCACGAATGTGACTTACGACCAGATCGACGTCCGCCTGCTAGGCGACGTGGCGCTCGTCCATGGGGTCACGCACTACCTACGCGACGGCTCGCCGGCATCGACTCGCTACACCGATGTCTGGTCAGCACGCGAGGGCCGCTGGCAGGCCGTGGCCGCTCAGCTGACCAGCGTGACTCAGTAGTTAGGCTGCGAGAGCCTTGAGGTCCTCAACAGCGCCGTTGAGGAGGTTCTCGCGGAGATCGAACAGCCCCGCCCAGAGCGACGAGCGATTCGGTGCCGAGCGAATCCTCGCAGCCGTCTCCAGGCCCTCCAGCGCCCGCACGAGGACTGCAAGCTCGAGGTACGCCTGCGTGACCCGGACCGGAGAGGCGATGACGCCTGCACGGCGAAGCACCGGCTCCCACTCGACCAGCTCGGCACGGCCGGGCTCGCCGTACCACGACCGGCCTTCGGCGCGGTCGGCCTCGAGCTCGAGCAGGTAGCGGCCCAGCGGCTGCTCGAGGCCGGCGAGGGCCGTCTCGGCCCGTTCTGCGGCCCGACGAAGTGCTGCTTCGCGCGCGCCGGCGGTCGACGGCTCCGCCTCTCCGCGCGACCAGCGCTCGAGCAGACGGCAGAACGCGAGCGCCGCCGCGTGGCACGCGCGCAGCTGCGCGACGAGCCGTTGCGCCGTGGCGGGCTCTGCCGCCTCGTCGATCAGGACGTCCGCCCAGCCGGGCTCTGCGCGTAGCGTGCTCACACTTCCACTATGACGGGCAAAATCATCGGGCGCCTCCCCGTTCTGTCGTAGACGAGCTGCCCGAGCGCGTCGTGGAGGTGCTCCTGGAGGAGCTTGATCTCGGTGATGTCCTGCCGGAGGCAGTCCTCGAGCACCTGCGTGGCCTCCTGCCGCATCTCGTCGAGGAGGGGCTCGACGTCGCCGAAGCCGCGGGCGATCAGCTCCGGTGGCCCGCTCCGGTCGCCGTTGAGGCTGAGCGTGGCGACGAGGATCAGGATGCCGTCCTCCGAGAGGTGCCGTCGGTCGCGCAGCGCCACGTCGCGCACGTCGCCCACGCCGAGCCCGTCGACGAACGTGACGCCCGTCTCCACCTCGCCGACGATTCGCGGCGGCCCGCCCTGCTCCAGCTCGACGACGGACCCGTTCTCGGCGAGCACGATGGAGCTCGCGGGCACGCCGCTCTCGCGCGCCAGTTGGGCGTGTGCGGCCAGCATGCGGAACTCGCCGTGCACCGGCATGACCCCCTTCGGACGTACGAGCCCGAGGATCGTCCGCAGCTCCTCCGAGTTGCCGTGCCCCGAGACGTGCACGGGCGCGATCTCCTGGTGCAGCACCTCCGCCCCCGACTTCGCGAGCCGGTTGATCGTGTCGTGGACGCGGAGCTCGTTGCCCGGGACGGGCTTCGCGGACACGATCACGGTATCGCCGCGCTCGACGAAGACCGCCGGATGGTCGTTGTAGGCCACTCTGGTCAGGGCCGAAAGCGGCTCGCCCTGGCTGCCGGTGCAGAGGATCAGCACCTCGTGCGGTGGCAGCTCGGCGAGCTCGGGCGGGCGGATGAACGTGTCGTCGGGCGCTTCGAGGTAGCCGAGGTTGCGCGCGATGTTCAGGTTCTTGCGCATCGAGCGGCCGATCACGCAGACCTTCCGCCGCGACTCGATCGCCACGTCGACGGCCTGCTGCATGCGGTGGACGTTCGACGCGAAGCAGGCCACGAGGACGCGCCCCTCGCGGACGGGGATGATCTGGCGAAAGGCCTCCCCGACGAGCCGTTCGGAGCCGGTCACGCCCGGCCGCTCGGCGTTCGTCGAGTCGCCGAGCAAGAGGTCGACGCCGCGGTTGCCGATCTCCGCGAGCTTGCCGACGTCGGTCTTGAGCCCGTCGATGGGCGTGTGGTCGAGCTTGTAGTCGCCCGTGTGCAGGACGCGCCCGGCCTCGCACTCCAGCACGACGGCCACGGTGTCGGGCACGGAGTGGGCCATGCGCACGAACTCGACCTTGAACGGCCCGATCTCGACCGCCCCGTTCTCGGGCTTCGCCTCTCTCAGCTCGGCCGCATGCAGCAGCCCGTGCTCGTCGAGCTTCGGCTGCACGAGCCCCAGCGTCAGGCGCGTTCCCCAGACGTCGCGCACCCGCACCTCGCGGAGCAGGTACGGCAACGCGCCGACGTGGTCCTCGTGCGCGTGCGTGAGCACGACTGCGCGCACGCGGTCGGCGCGGTCGCGGAGGTACGAAAAGTCCGGGAGGATCAGGTCGACGCCGAGATGCTCGTCCCGCGGGAAGGCGAGCCCCGCGTCGACGACAACGATCTCGCCGCCCGTCTCGTAGGCGGTCATGTTCTTGCCGACCTCGCCGAGGCCGCCGAGGGGGACGATGCGGAGCGCGTCGCTCATCGGAGGAGATTATCGGTCGTTAAAGCCGCCCCGTGGCGAGGCCGATTCTCCTCGGGCCATGCCGTTCACGGTCTCACTCGGCACGTCCGCCGCGACGTTCGCCCTTTTCGCCGCCGCGTACATGCTCGCGGTCGCTCTCCAGCGCTTGGAGGACGAGTCGCTCCCCGAGCCGCTCGAGGGCGAGCGCTTCTCGCTCTCGGCGCCCGTCCACGTGGCGGCGATCCTCGTCGCCGGGCCCTGGGCCGCGGCCCTCGTTGCCGTCCTCGGCACCCTCGCCGTCCGGCCCTTCCGGCACGACGGGCCCCGCGCGCTGATCGCACGCTCCGCCGGGCTCGCCGCCGCCGCGCTCGGCGCCGGTTACGCCTTCGAGCTCTCGGGCGGCGTCGTAGGCACCCTGCGCCTGCCGGAGGACGTGCTGCCCGTCGTGCTCGCCGGCTTCGTCTACTGGACCGCGCGCACCGTGCTCGACGGCCTGCTGAAGGAGCACGCGGCGGTCAATCCGGACTTCCTCGTCGGCACGGCCGAGATCGGGCTCGGGCTCGTGCTGGCGTACGCCGCTGCCGAGGAGCTCTGGCTCGCCGCCGCGCTCGTCCCCATCCTGCTGCTGCTCGACCGGCTCTACGGCCGGGTGACGATCCTGCGCCGCGAGACGGCCTCTGCGCTCGAGACGTTCGCGAACATCGTCGACGAGCGCGACAAGTCGACGCACGGCCACTCTCTGCGCGTCGCAGCGTACGTGCGCGACCTCGCCCGCGGTGTCGGCCTGCCCGCGACGGAGGTCAGGAGGCTCTGGTGGGCCGGGCGGCTGCACGACCTCGGCAAGGTCGCCGTCGACTCGGTCGTCCTCCGCAAGCCGGGAAAGCTGAGCCCCACCGAATGGGGCGCGGTCTGGCGCGCGCCGCGGCTCTCCGCCCGGCTCCTGCAGCGCTTCCGGTTCGCGGCGCAGCAGGCCCAGGCGGTCGAGTACCACCGCGAGCGCTACAACGGTTCGGGCTACTACCGCGCCCTGCCCGAGGACATCCCGCTCGCGGCCCACTTCCTGATCGTGGCCGACAGCTTCGACGCGATGACCAGCCATCGCGCCTTCCGCGAGCCGCTCAGCGAGGAGGCGGCTCTCCGCGAGCTCGAGGAGGGCAGCGGCACGCAGTTTCACCCGGTAGTCGCGAAGGCGTTCATCGCCGTTCGCCGCGGCGAAAACCCCGCTTCCATGCTCGCGCCCGAGGAGCTCTCGTCCCTGCGCGATGCGGCGCACCCGACGCGGATCGTCTTCCCACGCGCGGTCGGCGAGCTCCGCCGGCGGCACGAGCTGTTCCTGCTCGGTGGCGGGATCGCGCTGCTGGCCGGGCTGGGCGCCGAGGTCCAGGAGCTCGCCGCCGCCGGGACGGCAGCGGTGCTCTGGGGCGTGAAGATGTGGCTCGGACGCCGCCTGGGGATGCGGCGCTCGGCCACCGCCCTCGATCGCGCTCTCGCAGACGGCGGCGACCCCGAGCGGCTCTTCGAGGGCTTCGTCGCGGCCGTCGAGCGCAGCTGGCGCGGCCTCTCCTACGCGGCGCTCGTCGCCTGGGAGGAGGACGGCTCCGGCGGCTACGTCTACCTGGAGCGGGGCGAGACTGGCATCTCCGAGCCGGTACTCGTCAGCTGGCTCCTGCGCGAGGCGGAGTCGGGCTCCGAGATCGTGCTCGACACGGGAGCGGAGCTTCCGGGCGGGCACGTATCGCTCGCACTGCCGCTGCGCCGCGAGAACAGCGCTCTCGTCGGCTTCGTCGTCCTGCGTGGCTCGGAGCGACCTCCGGCGCACCTGCCCACGGCCCTCGTCGGTCGGGTCGACAGGCTCGTCCCCGCAGTCACCGCGGCCGAGCGTCCGCAGCTGGGGGTGACGGTCGCGAAGCCGGAGGAGCGGCTAGACCCGCGCCCCGGCCAGGAGGCCGGCGCGCTCGAGGCCTGAGCGGATCTCGGTCAGCTCGGCGTCGGTCGGCTCGACGAGCGGCAGGCGGTACCCGCCGACGTCCTGGCCGAGCAGGCGCAGGGCCGCCTTGACCGGAATCGGGTTGATCGTCACCGCGCACGCGTCGACGACCGGCTTCAGCTCCTCGTCGATCGCCCGGGCGCCCTCGGTGTCGCCCTCGCGGTAGAGCCTGACCATCTCCTTCACGCTTGGCCCCACGAGGTGCGTGTAGACGCACACGCCGCCGACCCCGCCGACCTCGAGGAACGGGTGGACGAGATGGTCGCTGCCCGCATAGAGGTCGAGGTCGGTCTCGGCGGTGATGCGCCGCGCCTGCTCGAGGTCCTCGGTCGCCTGCTTGACGGCCTTCACGGTCGGGATCTCGGCCAGCTCGACGATCGTCTCCGGCTCGAGGTTGACGACCACGCGCTGCGGGATGTTGTAGACGATGATCGGCTTGTCGCTGGCGGCGCCGATCGCCTTGAAGTGCTCGACGATCCCGCGCGGGGGCGGCTTGTTGTAGTACGGCGTGACGGCCAGGAAGCCGTCCACGCCGAGCTCGTGCGCCCGCTCCGTGAGGTGCGCCGAGTGGGCGGTCGAGTACGTGCCCGTGCTGCCGATCACGGTCGCCCGGTCGCCGACTGCCTCGACGGCCGCCGCGAAGAGCTCAAAGCGCTCGTCGTCCGTGATCGTCGGCGACTCGCCCGTGGTCGCTGCGACGACGAGGCCGTCGGAGCCGTTCTCGACGAGATGCGCCGCCAATGCGCGGAAGCGCTCGTAGTCGACCGAGCCGTCCTCGCGGAACGGCGTCACGATCGCCGTCAGGACCTCGCCGAGCACCCCAGACATCCTATTCCAGAGCGGCGGCAAAAGCCCTGTTCGTGTCCTCGCCGAAGACCGCGAAGACGACCTTCTCGAGCTGCGCGGGCTCGTAGGCGCGCGCGGCTACGACCATCAGGCGCGCGCAGTCCTCGAGCGGAAAGCCGCCGACGCCGGTGCCGAACGCGGGCAGCGCGAGCGATTTGCAGCCCAGCTCGTCGGCGACCTCGAGGCAGCGCCGCGTCGTGCGCTCGATCAGCTCCGAGCTCGTGCGCAGGTCCTGGCCCATGACGGCGCCGTGGATGACGTGCCGTGCCTTGAGCCGGCCCGCCCCGGTCGCGACCGCGTCGCCGATCTCGATCGGCCCCTTGGCGACAGCCTCGCGCTCGATCTCCTCTCCCCCGCTCCGCTTGATCGCCCCCGCGACGCCGGCGCCCATCCAGAGCTCGTTGTTCGCCGCGTTCGCGATCGCGTCGACATCCAGCGACGTGATGTCGCCCTCGACGACCTCGAGCTCGAGCTCAGGCAAACGCTTTCCCCATCACGACGAACGGAGGGTAACCGTGGCCGAAGTCGAGCTCGTCGACGATCACCTGCCAGCCGCAGCCCCGGTAGAGCGCGAGCGCCGGCTCGTTTTCCTGCTCGGTGCTCAGCACCGCGGTCGGCGCGTCGAGCCGGGCGAGCAGCTCGTCGTGGAGCCGCCGCCCGAGCCCGCGGCGCCTGAGATCCGGCCGCACGCCGAGCTCGACGAGCTCGAAGTGCCCCGGCACGAGCCAGCGGGCTGCGCCGTCAGGGCCGAGCGCTGTCGCCACGTGGTCGTGCCACCACTCGCCGGGGCCGCCGCGGTAGCCGTAGGTGAACCCGGCCAGCCTCCCCTCTCCGTCACGCGCGGCGAGGAAGCGGAAGCCGCGTCTCCCTGCGTGTCGGGGCAGGATCTCGGCGAGGCGCTCGTCCGTCGTCGCCGGGAAGACGAGCCGCCAGAGCTCCTCGATGTCCTGCCGGTGCGGCCCGAGGACTGCGGGCGCGTCGAGCTCAGCGATCTCGATCGAGGAGCGCATCGAGGCCGACCGTGAGGCCGGGCGGGAGCGACGAGAGCTTCTCCAGCGCGAGCAGCACGCCCGGGACATAGGCCTCGCGCGAGAACGCGTCGTGGCGGATCGTGAGCATCCCGCCGTCCTCGCCGAAGAGCACCTCCTGGTGCGCGACGAGCCCGGGGAGCCGCACCGAGTGGATCGAGACGGCGCCGCTCATGCGCTCCGCCGTCGCCTTCGCCGTTCCCGAGGGCGCGTCGTGCTTCGACTCGTGGTGCAGCTCGACGATCTCGCTGCGGGGCAGGACGCGGGCGGCCTCCGCGGCGAAGCGCATCATCAGGACGGCGCCCACGGAGAAGTTGGGCGCCACGAATAGAGGCACGTTCTGCTCCCGCGCGAGGTCGCCGAGGGCATCGAGCTCTTCCCGGCCGAGGCCCGAGGTGCCGACGACGCCGGCGACGCCCTGCTCGAGGCAGCGGCGCACGGTCACGTAGACGACGTCTGGCCGCGTGAAGTTGATCGCCGCTTCGTGGCCGGCGACCTCGAGGCGGTCGTCCCGCCCGATCGGCGTCACCTCGTGCCCCGCCTCCTGGAGCGCTGGGCGCAGGACGCGCCCGACCTTGCCGTACGCGCCGACTAGCGCAAGTCTCATGCCGCGGCGGCGCGCGCGGCGAGCGAGGGGTCGATGCGGCGCACCGCTTCGCGGAAGCGGCCCTCGCTGGGCCCGATCCCCGCTGCGGACAGCCGCTCGGGGGCGAGCAACATGCCTGCCAGCTCCGCGACGGCGTCGCTCGTGACCGCGTCGACCTCGGCGACGATCCGGTCGAGCGACAGCAGCTCCGTGTCGGTGATCAGCGACTTGCCGAGGCGACTCATCCGGTTCGAGGTCGCCTCCATCGAGAGCAGGATGCGGCCCTTGAGGTTCTCCTTCGCCCGCTCGAGCTCCGAGTCGGAGATGTTGCCCGCCGCCACGTCCGCGATCTCCGCCATCGCGATCTCGAGGCACGCGCCCAGGTTCTCCTCGCGCGTCCCGACGTAGAAGCCGGTCAGGCCCGTGTCGGTGTACTGCGTGCCGAACGTGTAGACCGCGTACGCGAGCCCGCGCTTCTCGCGGATCTCCTGGAAGAGGCGGGACGACGCCGACCCTCCGAGCATGCTGTCGAGCAACGAGGCGGCGAAGCGGCGGCGGTCCGAGCGCGCGATGCCGGGCGCGCCGAGGCACACGTGGTACTGCTCGGTCTTCTTGCGCTGGAAGCGCACGGTCGGCGGCGGCGCCTTGACGAGCGGCGAGCGCACCTGCGGGCCGCCGGTTCCGGAGCCGTCCTGCTTCGCCTCCGCGCGCTCGAGCAGCTCGAGCAGCTCTTCGTGGCGGACGTTCCCGGCGGCGGCGAAGACGATGTTCCCGGGCGAGTACATGCGCCGGTGGTAGGTCGTGAGCGTGCGGCGCCCGACCGTCGAGATCACGTCCGCGCTGCCGAGGATCGGCCGCCCGAGCGGGTGATCGCCGAAGACGGCCTGCGAGAAGAGGTCGTGCACAAGCTCGTGCGGCGTGTCCTCGTACATCGCGATCTCCTCGAGGACGACCTCGCGCTCGGAGTCGATGTCGGCGAAGAGCGGCGCGTAGACCATGTCGCTCATCACGTCGAGCGCCCGCTCGAGGTGGTGGTCGGCGACGCGCACGTAGACGACGGTGTGCTCGCGAGATGTGGCCGCGTTCAACTCCCCGCCGAGGGCGTCGAAGGTCTCGGCGATCTCCTGCGCGCTGTACGACTGCGTGCCCTTGAAGAGCAGGTGCTCGAGGAAGTGCGAGACGCCGGAGCGGGCCGGCGTCTCGTCACGTGAGCCCGCTCCGATCCAGAAGCCGAGCGCGACCGAGCGCACGCTCGCGAGGCGCTCCGTGATCACCCGGAGGCCCGAGTCGAGCTCGGAGAGAACGTACTTCTGCAGCTCAGTCCTCGCGCCGCGGCCCACGACCGCGGCCGCCACGGCGATCTCCGCCACGGCCACCGCCGCCGCCGTCACGCCTCGGCGGGCGCTCCGTGCGCTCGCGGGGCGGGGCGGACTTGGCCCGCTCGATCAGCTCCTCGGGCTGGACGAGCGTGCCGTTCTCGTGCTTCGCGACCAGCTTGAGCCCGATCCGCCCTCGTGCCTTGTCGACCTCCTGGACGACGACGTCGAGCACGTCCCCGCGCCCGATCACGTCCTCGATGTGACCGACGCGACCTGGGCCGACGTTCGAGACATGCAGCAGCCCGTCCGTGCCCTTCTTCAGCTCGACGAACGCGCCGAACTCGGTCGTCTTGACGACCTTGCCCGTGTAGGTGTCCCCCACCTCGGGCTCCTTCGTCAGCGCCTGGATGGCCTCGATCGCGGCGTCGGCCTTCGTGCCCTCGGTCGCGTAGATGAGGATCGTGCCGTCCTCCTCGATGTCGATCTGGACGTCGTAGTCGGCCTCCAGCGAGCGGATCGTCTCGCCGCCCTTGCCGATGACGAGCCCGATCTGCTCCGGGTCGATCTTGACCGTCGAGATGCGCGGCGCGTGCGCGGCGAGCTGCTCGCGGGCCTCGGGCAGCGCCTCGGCCATCTTCCCGAGGATGAACTCGCGGGCCTGTCTGGCCTGCTCGAGGGCGTTGCTCATGATCTCGTGCGTGACGCCGGTGATCTTGATGTCCATCTGCAGCGCGGTGATCCCGTTCCGCGACCCGGCGACCTTGAAGTCCATGTCGCCGAGGTGGTCCTCGGCGCCCTGGATGTCGGTCAGGATCACGTATTCGTCGCCCTCCTTGACGAGGCCCATCGCGATCCCGCTAACGGGCGCCTTGATCGGCACGCCCGCGTCCATGAGCGCGAGGGTCGAGCCGCACACCGAGCCCATCGAGGACGAGCCGTTCGACTCGAGCGTCTCCGAGACGAGGCGGATCGTGTACGGGAAGTCCTCGAGCGGCGGAATCATCGGCTCGAGCGCCCGCTGGGCGAGCGCCCCGTGGCCGATGTCACGGCGCTTCGGCCCGCGCATGAACCCGGTCTCGCCGACCGAGTAGGGCGGGAAGTTGTAGTGGTGCATGTAGCGGCGCTCCTGCTCGAGCGAGAGGTCGTCGATCCGCTGGCCCTCCTTGGCGGTACCGAGCGTGAGCAGCGTCATGATCTGCGTCTGGCCGCGCGTGAAGAGCGCCGAACCGTGCGTGCGCGGGGCGACCGACACCTCGCACGTGATCTCGCGGATGTCCTCCGCGCCGCGGCCGTCCGGGCGCCGTTTGTCGACGGCGATCTTGCGGCGCACGAGCTGCTTGTAGATCGACTCCGCCGCTTTCTTCACGAACTGCTTCGTCAGCGAGTCCTTCACGACCGGCGCGTCGCCGTCGACCGTGGCCGGGCCGACCGGGAAGGGCAGCTCGACCCCCTCGATGATGCGGTCGAAGAGCAGGTGGCGCTTCGCGGACTTGAGCTCCTTCGAGTCCTGTTCGGCCTCCGTCAAGGCGACCAGGTCGTCCTCGAACTGCTCGCGCACGTGCTCCTCGACGGCCTCGAGCCGGATCCGCTCCAGCATCAGGTTGAGGCTCGAGCGGACCTGGATCTGGCGGATGATGTCGTCCTCCGTCGAGCCGACGGTCAGCTCGGGGGCGAGCTCGCTCATCAGCTCCTCGACGACGGCGCCAGCCTCGCGCAGCCCCTCTTCGTCGATCTTCTGGCCGAAGCGCTCGGAGTGCTGAGACTCGAGCTCCTCGGTCAGGTCGGGGTCGAGCCACTTCGCCTTGCCAGCCTTCTGCCGGAGTTCCTCCTGCGCCTCGCAGAGCTTCACGATCTCGCGCTGGGCGAGCTCGAAGGCCTCGAGCATCGTGTCCTCGGGGATCTCGTCGCCGCCGGCCTCGATCATCGTCAGCGCCTCTCTCGTGCCGACGACGATCAGGTCGAGGGTCGAGCTCTCCTCGATCTCCTGCAGAGTCGGGTTGACGACGAGCTCGTCGTCGATGCGGCCGATCCGCACGGCGCCAACCGGCCCCATGAAGGGCAGCGGCGAAACCATCAGAGCCGCCGAGGCGCCGTTGATGCTGAGGATGTCGTGCGGGGTCATCAGGTCGGCCGAGAGGACTGTGCAGATCACCTGCACCTCGTTCCGATAGCCCGCCGGCCACAGCGGCCGGATCGGGCGGTCGATCATGCGCGCGGTGAGGATCGCCCGCTCTGTGGGGCGCCCTTCGCGCTTGAAGAATCCGCCGGGGATCTTCCCGGCGGCGTACATGCGCTCCTCGACGTCCACGGTGAGCGGGAAGAAGTCCGCGCCTTCGCGCGCCTCCATCCGCCCCGTGGCGGTCGCGAGCACCATCGTCTCGCCAGAGCGGACGACGACTGCGCCGTCGGCCTGCTTGGCGAGCTTGCCGGTCTCGAACGTGATGTCTTGGTCGCCCACGGTCAGTGAGACCGTGGCCGGTTCTTGCATGGTCGTAATGGTCATCGTTCCTCCACTCTCGTTGGAGGGCGGAGGTTTGAGTCAGTCGCCTTCTTGAACTCCGGTGCCAGACTTCAGTCTGGCTCCGGCGAGCATCACAGCGACTCGCTCAAACTTCCGCCTTCCGCTTTGTGAGCTAACGCCTGAGGCCCAGCTCCTTGATCAGTGCGCGGTACCCCTCGAGATCGCGCTTCTGGAAGTAGTTCAGAAGGCGTCGGCGCCGTCCGACGAGCTTGAGCAGCCCGCGGCGGGAATAGTGGTCCTTCGGATGCGCCCGCAAGTGCTCCGTCAGCTCGTTGATGCGTGTCGTGAGCAGGGCGACCTGGACTTCGGGCGAGCCGGTGTCGCCCTCGGCACGGCCGTGCTTGCCGATGATCTCGAGCTTTGCTTCTTTCGTAAGGGTCACTACACCTTCCTTGAATACGGTTCCGCAGTCCCAGCGCGCCGCGGGAAGCACCGCGTGCGGCCGAGGCTGCGGTCGGAGGGTAGGTTAGCAATAGTTCGTTTTTGGCTCACTTTCGCGGCTGACTCGGTGACTCAACCACACGCGCGTAAGGGCGATGGCATGGCGTGAGGCGTGCTCTTCGTCACCGAAAGTACGAAGCACTTTCGGTGAGTCCGCGGCCCGTGGCCGCGGACCTCTTACGTGTTCACGACCTCCGCGACGTGGCTCAGGATGTGCACGTACCGAAGGGCCATGGCCGCGGCCAGGATCGCCGGCACCGTCAGCACGTACACGATGCCCGGCGCGCCGAGGGCGCCGACGAGGGTGCCCACGAGCCCCTGCGACGGCTCCGCGCTCCCGTGCGCGAGAGCCGGTGAGGCGGCCGGCACAGGTCGGACGGCCCGCAGCAGCATCGCGGTGCCCGTGCCGAGCAGGACGACGAACAGCGCCAGCTTGATGAGCAGGATCCCCTCATACCAGTTCCCGTACGCGATCAGGTCGAGGTCGCTGTCCCAGGGCCAGCGGAGCTTGAACGGCGTGACGTAGACCATGTTGTAGATCCCGGTCGCGATGATCAGGGGCACGAGTGCCCAGTGGGCCCAGGCGCCCCAGCTGCGATACCAGGCCGAGATGCGCGCGCGGATCCCGCTCGTGAGGATCGACGGCGTCGCGAGCGCGATCGTCATCAGGAGGACGCCGATGATCCAGCCCATCGCGGCCAGGCCGTGCACCCAGAGCATGAACATCGTCACCCAGTCGCGCTCGGTGACCTTCGTCTCGAGCCGGGTCGGCAGCACCGCCGGGGCGGGCTGGCCCGGAGCGGTCTGGCTCCCCGAGGCGGCAACGGCGACCGGCACGTCGAGGGACGCCTTCGCGCCGATGACCTTCGGGCCGCTCACCTCGAACTCCGCCTTCCAGTCGCCCGGCATGACGAACGTGTACGGCAGCTGGTAGACGCCTGGGCGAGAGGTCTCCGGGATCGTCCGCGGCAGCAGCGTCATGAAGTGCGGCCGCCTCATCTCCGTCCTCACCTCGACGGTCGCGCCGCGGATCGGCTTGCGGCTGTCGAGATCCGTGAGGCGGACGATGAGCGTGCGGTTGAAGCCCGTGCCCTTGGCCTGCGCCGCGATTCGAGGCTCGGCCTTTCCGCCCTCGTGCGCAGCAGCCACGGCCGGGGCGGCCGCCGCAACGAGAGCAACTGAAAAGAGAACAGCGAGCTGCCGGATAGAGACTCCTTTACCGCCGGACAAGATAGCGCTCAGTCCCCGCCGTCCGAGTCCTTGTGGCGCTGCCCGACCCAGTACGCAAGGCCGAGCGCCACGATCGCCAGTGCGCTCGCAATCTCCACGACCAGGCCGGCCGTGCCGCCGTGGGCCAGAGGCAATCCGGTCAGGGCCGCGAGAGGATCCACATCCCTCCCACCGTGTAGAGCACCATCAGCGCAAGCATGGCGTACTGCGTCCGCACGGCCGAGCGCGTGGAGCGGGAGAGGCTGAGCGCACGGTCGTGCGCGACGACGAGGCCCAGCACGTGGCCGACGACCAGCGCCCCCACCTGGACGTACCAGATCGTGCGTGGGTCGATCGACCGATCGGGCTGGAAGTCCCTCGTGCCGAAGAGGTCCCAGCCCGACCCGAACGGGTCGGAGAACAGGACGATCGCGTTCTGCCCCTCGAGCACGAACAGCGAGAAGTAGTGCGCCACGAGATACGCGAACGCGATCGGGACGAGGCTGCCCAGGAAGCCCGCGCGTAGCCCTTCGTGCACACCGCCGAGCGCGCGGGCGCCCGCCACGGCCACGAGGTACGTCAGGGCGACGAAGACCGCTGCGGCCCCCAAGGCGAGCACGGCGAGCGCGAAGACCTCCGGGTCGCTCTTGAGATAGATCTGGTCCTGCCACCAGCGGGTGCGGCTGAGCCCGTCGAACGCGACCGAGCCGAGGGCGACGGAGACGAGCGCGATCGTCCCGGGACGTGCCTCGAGCCGCGTGAGCCCGGCCAGCGGAGGCCGGATGACGACCTCCCTGCCACCTTCCCGCCAACGCACGCCGAATGGCGCCATCAGCGCCAGGAGGCCGAAGTACGCGCTGAAGCCGTCGCCGTTCGAGAACCAGGCGTCACGGCCGAATCCGGCCGCGCCCGTCCACGTCAGCCACGAATAGACGCAGGCTGCGATCGCCACCTTGCGGGGGCTCGAGGGATCCGTGTACGCGAGCTCGAGCGCCGCGAACGAGAAGAGCAGCACGGCCGCGGGCCAGCGGCCCAGGCGCGCCGGGTAGTCGAGCGGGGCGCGCCAGCCGCCTCCCAGCCGCTCGCCCGCCCAGGCGGCCGCGTCGGCGACCGCGCGCCACGGGTTGAGCACGCGCCAGACGTTTCCGAGTAGGACCGAGAGCAAGGGGACGCCGAGCCAGAAGACGACGTACACGAACGTCGGCGCGAGGTTGAGGAGCGGCGAGTCCTTGCCGACGAGCCCGGCGGCGACGACGAGGACGAACAGCGCGACGCTCGCCGCCCCGAGGGCGACACGGAGCACCCGAGAGAGCAAGGCCCGCTGCAGGCCGTCCGGCAGCGCGCGCTCGGGAGCGTTCTCCAGCTTCGGGCTCGTCCAGAGCACGCCCAGCGCGACGAACGACAGGACGAGCACGAGCGCCGCTCCGTAGTAGAAGAGCCAGCCGGGAACCGGGAGGTCTTTGACCTGGCCGATGCCGTGCGCGAGCACGGCCTCGACGGCGGGGATCACGGGGTGACCGTCAGCTCGGCGATCTGCTCGCCGCTGCCTTCGAACTCGATCTCGAAGCGGCCCGGCTCGTCGGCGCGGAAGTTGAACCCTCCCGGGCGCTCGGCGGTGACCACCGACTTCAGGTCGTAGCCGTGGAGATGGACTTCCTGGGTGCTGTCGGCAACGACGATGATGATCACGCGCCGGTCCTGCTCGACCGAGATCCGCTTGATTCCGGGCACCCTCGTGTTGATGCGGAAGACCTGCGGGGTCGGCTCCTGCACGGTCGTGGTGGAGCCGGTCGTCGTCGAGCCGGTCGCCGTCGGCGTGGTCGCCTGCGCCTGCGAGCCGTTGTCGTCGTCGCCGCGCAAGACGAAGAAGAGCACGACCGCGGCGAACGCGCCGGCGATGAGGATCAAAAGTCGCAGCGAGGTGCTCACGAGCGGGAAACGGTAGCGCCCGATTTAACCTCCCTACGCATGCAAGCAATCGCCGCAGGCCATCCCGCCACCGCGGACGCAGGCGCGGAGATCCTCGCCGAGGGCGGGAGCGCCGCCGACGCCGCGGTCGCCGCCTCGCTCGCGTCGTGCGTCGCCGAGACCGTCATGACGGGGCTGCTCGGAGGCGGGCACGGGATCTACTTCGACGCCTCTTCCGGCCGCGCTGCCAACCTCGACTGCTTCGTCGCCGTCCCGGGGCTCGGGCGCGAGCGCCGCGACGCGCAGCTGCTCGAGCTGCAGGTGCCGTTCGGGGCCGAGCTCGTGCACTACGCGGTCGGCATCGCCTCGTGCGGAGTCCCGGGCGTGCCGGCGGGCCTGGACGCGCTTTGGCGCGAACACGGACGGCTGCCCTGGGCGCGGCTGGTCGAGCCGGCCCTGCGGCTCGCGGCGGGCGGGGTGCGCATGGAGCCGGCGCACGCCGTCTGCCTGGAGATGCTCGCCGTGGTCATGACGATGAACGAGGGCGAGCGCATCTACTCGCCGTCGGGCTCGCTCCTGCAGACGGGCGACCTCCTGCACCAGCCTGGTCTCGTCAACGCGCTCGAGGCGCTCGCCGACGAGGGGGCGGCCGCGTTCTACACCGGGACGATCGCGACTGCGCTGATCGATCTGATGGAGGAGCGCGGCGGCCTCGTCACCGAGCAGGACCTGGCCGAGTATCGCGCCGAGTGGTCGGACCCGCTCGAGCTCGAGTTCCGCGGCCTGGCCGTGGCCACGCGACGCGCGCTCGGTGACTTCGCGACCGCGCTGGCCGGCCTGTCCCCGCTCCGCGGCCGTCCGGAGCCGGAGCGGGCGCTCGCGCTCGTCGAGGCCCTCGGCGACGAGACCGCCGGCCGGGGCACGACGAACCTCGCGGTGCTCGACGGCGACGGCAACACCTGCGTCGTGACGACGAGCCTCGGCCTGGGCTCCGGCGACTTCGTGCCCGGCTTCGACCTGCACCTCAACTCGATGCTCGGCGAGGCCGACCTCGTCCGCGGTCCGCTCGACCCCGGAAAGCGTCTGCCGAGCATGATGGCGCCGACGATCGCGCTGCGCGACGGCCGCGTCGCCCTCGCGGCGGGAGCCGCCGGCGGCACCCGGCTGCGTAGCGCGCTCCTGCAGGTCGTCGCGGGTGTGCTGGACGAGGGCATCGGCCTACAGGACGCGATCGACCGCCCGCGGCTCCATCCGGTCGGCCCGACCGTCCACCTCGAGCCCGGGTTTTCCGGCGAGACGACCGCCGTCCTACGCTCGCACGGCTTCGAGCCGCGCGTGTGGCCCGGCCAGCACCACTACTTCGGCGGCGTGAGCGCGGTTACGCCGACCGGCGCCGCGGGGGATCCGAGGAGAAGCGGCGACTCGCGAGCCCTGACGTGAGCACGCGGCTCTCGGCCCGGGCCCAGCCGACGTATCCGCACTCCGGACAACCCGGGTTCGCAGCGACCGTGCCGCCCCCGGACGGCTTGGCGTAGGCGGCTCTGCAGGAGAGGCAGCGAACGGTGTCGACCGCGGCGGCGGTGTTCGATTCGTCGGACGTCTCGTTCGATTCCACACAGAAAGAGATTCCGCAATCTGCGCAAACTTGCGGTCTCTCGCAGCTTCTTCACGCGGCGCCCACTGGCACGGGCCGCTCGGCACGGCGGGTCTCCTCGACATCGCGGGCGATCTGGGCGACGAGCTCCTCCTCGCTCTCGAACGCCCGTTCCTCGCGGAGCCGGCGCCAGAGCTCGACGATCAGCCGCTGCCCGTAGAGATCGCCTTCGAAGTCGAGGACGAACGCCTCGATCCGCCGCTCTCGGCCGCCGTAGTGCGGGTTCGTGCCGATCGAGACCGCGGCGCGGTGCTCCAGAACGCTCCCCGCGTAAATGCCGAAGGACGGCACGACCAGGTCCGGCCGCACGGAGAGGTTCGCGGTGGGGAAGCCGAGCGTGCCGCCGCGGGCGTTGCCGGCCACGACGATCCCTTCGACCTCGACCGGCCGGCCGAGCAGGCCTGCTGCCGCCTCGACCGCGCCGTCGGCGACGAGCTCGCGGATGCGAGACGAGGAGACGCCCTCGAGGAGAGGCACCGCCCGGATCTCGAAGCCGAGCTGGGAAAGCAGCTCGAGGTCGCCCTTGCGACCGTGACCGAAGCGGAAGTCCTCGCCCGCGACGACGACCTCGGCGCCCAGCGGGCGCAGGATTCGATCGGCGAACTCGTCCGGCTCGAGCCGCGCGAGGTCGAGGGTGAACTCCACGACCAGGGTCTCGTCGCTGCCGGTCTCGGCGATCAGCTCCAGGCGGCGCTCGAGCGTGGAGAGCAGCGCCACGAAGTTCCCGAGCGCCGTGCGCGGGTGCGGGTCGAAGGTGACGACCGTGGACGTGAGCCCGGTCTCGCGCGCGGCCGCGAGCACGCGCTGGTGGCCGAGGTGGACGCCGTCGAAGGTGCCGAGCGCAACGGCCCGCGGCCCGGGGCCGAGCTCGTCGGGCGAGCGGGCGACCTTCACAGGGCCGCGAGCGCCTCCTCCGGCGGCAGGATGCGGTCGGGGTCCGCATCCTCGACGTGGAAGGGCCCGACCGCGGTGCGGCGGAGCGTCACGCAGTGCCCGCCGAGCGCCTCGGCGATCGAGCGGACGTAGCCGCCCGAGCTCACGCCGACGCGAAGCCTCGCCACCCGACCGTCATAGCTGATCAGGTCCAGGTCGTGCACGGTCGTGCGCCGGGTCGGCATATCCACCTGCACGCCGCGCCGGAAGAGCTTGTAGGCCCGCTCGCCGCCGATCTTGACGGCCGAAGCGGCCGGAATCGGCAGGTCGACCTCGCCGCGCAGCGCCTCGATCTGCTCCCGGAGCTCGTCCTCGGAGGGCGGCTCCGCCTCATCGACGACCTCGCCCTCCGGGTCGCCGGTAGTCGTGGTCGTCGAGAGGTCGACCTCGGTCTCGTACTCCTTGTCGAGGCCGACGAACCGCGACGCCTGCTTCGTGAAGGCGCCGAGGACGACGAGCAGGAGACCAGTAGCGAACGGGTCGAGCGTGCCAGCGTGGCCGGCCCGGGCGCCCGTGCGGTTGCGCAGGTCGCGCACGACGGCGAACGACGAGGGCCCGGCCGGCTTGTCGACGAGCACGAGGCCCGACGGAGTGAGCGCGCGGGGCGGCACTACGACCTCTGGGACGCGGCGAACTCCTTGCGGAGGAACTCCGTGATCTCCTCGATCGAGGCCTCGCTCGAGAAGCCCGCGGCCTGGCGGTGGCCTCCCCCACTCCCGGACTTGCGCGCGATCGCGGAGACGTCGACCTCGTCGGAGGACGCGCGGAGGCTGACGCGGCGCATCGGGCCGCCCGAGCGCGGCGGCTCGCGGATAAGGGCAGCCATGTCGGCGCCCTCGACCGCGCGCAGGTAGTCGATGATGCCCTCGGAGTACGGCTCGGCTGCGCCGACCTCGGCGAAGTCGTCGCGCAGGAGGTACGAGACGACGAGTCGCCCGCCCTCGTAGACCTGCGCCCGCTCGAGCGCGCGGGCGAGCAGCTTCAGCTTCGCGAACTGGACGTTCTCGTAGACGACCTGGAAGACCTTGTGCACGTCGGCGCCGGCCTCGACGAGCTCGGCAGCGAGGCGCAGCGCCTTCGGGGTCGTGTTTGCGTACTGGAAGCGGCCGGTGTCTGTGACGAGCGCGATGTAGAGCGGCTCGGCGATCTCGGGCGTCAGCTCGACGCCGAGCTCAGCGAAGAGGTCGCGGAGGATCTCGCCGGTCGACGAGGCGTCCGGCACGACGAGGTTGACCCCGCCGAAGCGCGTGTTGTCGTGGTGGTGGTCGACGTTGACGACGAGCGGCGCGCTCGCGAGCACCTCGGGGTCGGGGCCGAGCCGGCTCTCGTTCGCGCAGTCGACGGCGAGCAGGACGCGCTCGCCCGCATCCGTCGGCAGCTTGCGCTGCAGCCCGTCGAACGGCATCCAGGCGTACTCGCCCGGCAGCGGCGCCTCGCCGGCGAGGTAGAGCGTCGCGTCCTTGCCGAGCGCGTCGAGAGCGAGCTTCGTGGCGAGCAGCGAGCCGAGGGCGTCGCCGTCCGGGTTCTCGTGGGTCGTGACGAGGAAGCGGTCGTTCGACCGGATCGCGTCCGCGACGGCCGCCAGCTCCGACTCAGTCGTCTGGGGCGAGCTCATCGATGAGTTGGGACCTGAGGCACCGCTTGCGGTGCCGACGTCAGGGTGGCGGGCTTGCCCGCCGCTCGTCTGCACTGAACTGTCGAGCGGCTGATGATCCCACGAACGATCATGAGCTCAGCTCGAGTCGTCTGGGGCGAGCTCATCGATGAGTTGGGACATGCGGACGCCGCGCTCGACGGTCGGATCGTATTCGAAGGCCAGCGTCGGGGTCCGTTTCAGTCTGAGCTCGGCGGCGATGCGGGCTTGCAGGACGCCGTGAGCCGAGGCGAGCCCCTCGAGCGTCCGCACGCGCTTCCGCTCCGAGCCGAGGACGCTGACGAACACGCGTGCGTGCCGCAGGTCGGGCGAGGTCTCGACGCCGGTGACGGTGACGAACCCGATCCGCGGGTCCAGGAGCGAGCCTATTCCCTCGGAGAGCACCTCCTTGATCGACTCGTTCACGCGTCGCATCCGTGAAGTCATCGCGAATCTCGCAGCTTCTGCGGAGTAATCGGTGGCGTCACGGTTGAGTGCCTACGGGGTGACAAGGACGCGTAGCGTGCTCAGTCATCTGGAGCAACCACCTCCCGGTCTGCGCGGACGAGCTCGTACTCCTGGCCGTTCAGGTAGCGGACCGCCTCCTCGAGCAGCTTCTCGACCTCGGCGTGGTCGCGCGCGACGCAGGCGACGGTCAGGCGCGAGCGCTGCCAGAGGTCGTGGTGGTCGACCTCGGCCACCGACGCGCCGAAGCGGTTCTGCAGCTGGGCCTTGGCCGACTTGACGTGCTTGCGCTTGCCCTTCAACGAGCCTGCCTCGGGGAAGTGCAGCTCGACCGAGAGGATCCCTACGTAGCCGGCGCCCACCGCCGACATCTTCCTAACTGTCTGAGAGGTCCGTGCGCTCGATCTCGCGGATCTCGTAGGCTTCGAGGACGTCGCCTTCCTTCACGTCGTTGAAGCCGTCCAGGAGGATTCCGCACTCGAAGCCCTCCTCGACCTCGCGCACGTCGTCCTTGAAGCGCTTGAGCTGCGCGATCGACGTGTCGTAGATGACCGTGCCGTCGCGGATCACCCGCACCTTGGCGCCGCGGCGGACGAGCCCGCTCGTCACGTAGGAGCCGGCGATCGTCCCGAGCCGTGAGACACGGAACAGCTGCCGCACCTCGGCCTCGCCGAGCGTCTCCTCGGTCGTGACCGGCCTCAGCATGCCGACGAGGGCCTGCTCGATGTCCTCGGTCAGCCGGTAGATGACGCTGTAGGTGCGGATCTCGACGCCCTCGCGCTCGGCCGAGGCGCGCGCCTCGGCGGTCGGGCGGACGTTGAAGCCGACGACCATCGCGTTCGAGGCCGCGGCGAGCATGACGTCGTTCTCGGAGATGCCGCCGACGCCGGTGTGGATGACGTTCACCCGCAC
The DNA here is from genome assembly GCA_046744435.1 of Actinomycetota bacterium. Taxonomy (GTDB): domain Bacteria; phylum Actinomycetota; class Thermoleophilia; order Gaiellales; family Gaiellaceae; genus VAXT01. The sequence goes on from JBKPFP010000224.1 coordinate 27,892, forward strand.
CTCTGGGTGCTGGATCTTCTGCAGCTCGGAGACGGCGGCCTCGACCGAGCCGTCGACGTCTCCCTTGACGACCAGGTTCAGGTCCTGGACGCCGCCCTCTTGCATCTGGGAGAAGAGCGTCTCCAGCGAGACCCCCGCGGCGCGGCGCTGTGCCAGCTGCTCACGCCGCACGCGCTCACCGCGCAGATTGGCGAGGTGGCGGGCCTGCCGCTCGTTCTCGACCACGCGCGCGTGCTCGCCCGCGGCCGGCGGCTTGTCGAAGCCGATGATCTCGACCGGGTCGCCCGGGCCCGCTTCCTTGACCTTCTCGCCGCGGAAGGTGTGCAGCGCGCGCACCTTGCCCCAGGCGTCGCCGGCGACGATCGCGTCGCCGACGCGGAGCGTGCCGCGGTGGACGAGCATCGTCGCCACCGGGCCGCGGCCCACGTCGAGGCGCGACTCGATGATAGGCCCCGAAGCCTCCGCGTTCGGGTTCGCCTTCAGCTCGAGCTCGGCGTCCGCGACGAGAAGCACCTTCTCGAGCAGGTCGTCGAGGTTCTGCTTCTCCTTCGCGGAGACGTCCGAGTACTGCGTCGTCCCGCCCCACTCCTCCGGCTGGAGGTCCTCCTGGGTCAGCTCCTGGCGGACGCGCTGCGGATCGGCGTCGGGCTTGTCGACCTTGTTCACGGCCACGACGATCGGCACCTCGGCCGCCCGCGCGTGGGCGATCGACTCCTGGGTCTGCGGCTTGACGCCGTCGTCGGCGGCCACGACGAGCACTGCCACGTCGGTCACGTTTGCGCCCCGGGCGCGCATGGCCGTGAAGGCCTCGTGGCCGGGCGTGTCGAGGAAGGTGATCTTGCGGCCGTCGTGATCGGCCTGGTAGGCGCCGATGTGCTGGGTGATGCCGCCCGCCTCGGTCTCGACGACGGAGGCCTCGCGGATCGCATCGAGCAGCGTCGTCTTGCCGTGGTCGACGTGGCCCATGATCGTCACGACGGGCGGGCGCGGCACGAGATCCTCGTCCGCGTCCTCGTACGTCTCCGGCACCTCGTCCTCGTCCGCGACGTGCTTGATGTTGACCTCGCGCTTGACCTCGTTTGCGATCAGCTGCACCGCCTCGTCGGAGAGCGTCTGCGTGATCGTGACCATCTCCCCGAGGCCCATCATGATCTTGATGATCTGAACGGCCGGGATGCCGAGCGCCGAAGACAGCTCCTTGACGGAGACCCCGGAGGGCACTGTCACAGGCCCGGTGGGCGGCGGCGCAGGCGGAGCCTTGGGCCGCGGTTCCGTGCGTTCCCGCTGCTGCCGCGAGTCCGGGCGCGGGCGCGCGGCACCGGTGTCGATGACGACACGGCGCTTGCGGCCCCGGCTCGGGGCCTGGCGCGGCCTCACGGGCCTATTTGGACGGTTTCCCTTTGAATCAGCCAGGGTGTTTCGGGTCAGTGTAAAGAGCACCGAGCTCGCGATCGACCCGGATGGGGCGGTGCAGAGTACGTGCGAATGCCCGCCGCGCGACCGCTCGCTCGAAGCACTGGAGCCGTCGGCACGTGTAGACGCCCCGGCCCGGCTCCTGTGGGCCAGGCACGAGCACGCCCTCTGGTGCCACGAAGCGCACGAGCTCGGACTTCGCAGCCTTGTGACCGCAACCCGCGCACGTCCTGACCGGCTCTGAGCTCACGAAGACCCTTGCTCTTCCTCCGTTTCCTGCCCGGGGACGGGCACCTCGACCTCGGGCTCCGGGCCTGGGCCTTCGTCCGCGTCGCCGACGGCCGACGTCTCGTGGACGGGCTCCCCGACCTCGGGGGTTGCCTCGACGAGGATCTCCTCGTCGGCCGAGGCTTCTGCCTCCGCCTCGGCAGCCGGTGGTTCCGGCTCACTCACGGTGTCAGACACCGGAGTGGTGGCGGACACCTCGTCGCTCGAGGCCTCGCCCTCGGCCGCGATGGGCACGCTGGCTACCTTCTCGCCCGCGGCCTCCCGCGCGGCCAGCTCCTGGTGTGCAGGGATGCCGCAGAAACGTGAGCCTGGCAGCGAGGCGTTCGGGCAGCGCTTGCCGTTGGCGAGGATCGCGGCGCAGCGGCCCGAGAACTCGCCGCCGCCCTCCTCGTCGCCGGCGAAGGCAGCCTCGGCCTCGGCCTGGGCGAACTCCTGGTCGGACTGGATGTCGACGCGCCAGCCGGTCAGCCGGGCAGCGAGCCTCGCGTTGAGACCTTCCTTGCCGATCGCGAGCGCCAGCTGGTCCTCGGGCACGACGACTGTGGCTTCCTTGGTCTCGTCGTCGACGAAGACCTCGCGCACGCGGGCCGGGGACAGCGCCTTCGCGATGAAGCGAGCCGGCTCGGTGTTCCACGGGATGATGTCGATCTTCTCGCCGCGGAGCTCGGACACGACCATGCGGACGCGCGAGCCGCGCGGCCCGACGCAAGCGCCCACCGGGTCGACGCCCTGGGCGTGCGACTCGACGGCGATCTTCGAGCGGTAGCCCGGCTCGCGGGCGACGCCGCGGATCTCGACGAGGCCGTCGGCGATCTCCGGCACCTCGAGCTCGAACAGCGTCCGGATCAGTTCCGGGTCGCGGCGGGAAAGGATGACCTGCGGGCCCTTCGT
>JBKPFP010000137.1:0-2031 GCA_046744435.1 Actinomycetota bacterium
CCATCGAGCGGAGGCTAAGTCAGCGGTCGCCGGCAAGGAAGAACACGACGACGAAGATCGAGTACGCCGTGAGGAGGATCGCCCCGCTGAGGTGCGTCGTCCGCCCGCGTGAGAGGACGATCGCCGGCAGAGCGGCCGCGACGGCCATCGCCACGAGCTCGACCGGGCGGAAGCTGAGCGTGAGCGGCTCGAAGGCCCACGAGATCAGGGTCACGACAGGGATCAGGAACCCGGCGATCTGGGCGCTCGAGGCGAGCGAGATCTCGACCGCCAGCTTGACCCGCCCGCGCCGCGCGAGCAGCACCGCGCTCCCGTGCTCCGTCGCGTTGCCGACGATCGCGACGATGACGACGACGACGAAGAACTCCGACAGGTGCGCCTCCTCCGCGAAACCCTCGAGCGTGGCTACGAGCGTCTCCGTGACGAATGCGGTGACGACCGTCGCCGCGCCGAGCACGACGAGCGCGACGCGTAGCGGCCAGCCCTCGGGCTCGGGCTCGGCGCCCGCGAAGAGCGCCTGCTGGCGACGGAGCGCGTAACGGTTGACGACGAGCCGCAGGGCCAGGAGCAGCACGGCGACGGGCAGCGCGAGCACTGCGAGCGAGCGGCGGTCCGGATCGCCGTGGAAGCCGGGGATCGCAACGGCGAGCAGGACGACGGTGACGAACGCGACGGAGCCGAGCGAGATGAAGGCCGAGGGCCGGTCGATCGAGCCTGTGCGCCCGAGCAGCAGCGTGAAGCCGAGGACGAGCAGGAGGTTGCCCACGATCGAGCCGGTGAGCGAGCCTCGCACGACCTCGGTCAGCCCGTCGTTGACGGCGACGAGGGCGATGATGAGCTCCGGCGCGTTGCCGAACGAGGCGTTCAGAAACCCGCCGATGCCCGGGCCGGTGCGCCTGGCGAGATGGTCGGTCGCCTCGCCGATCAGCCACGAGAGCGGGACAAGAGCCGTGGCGGCGAGCACGAACAGGGGCACGTCGCCGACAGCGTCGAGCCGATCGAGCACGACGACGACCGGCCCGAGGAGCAGCAGCGCTGAGAGAGCGAGGGTGCGGCGCGAGATGAGGGAACTTTCCGCGAGGCGCGATCGTCCTGCAACCGAACGACCGCGACGTTCGTGCTTTCCTAACCGCAGCCATGACCCCGCTCGCAGACGTCGTCACAGCCTCGCGGGAGGTAGCCGAGACGAGCTCCCGCTCCAGCAAGGTTGCGATCCTCGCCGAGTTGCTCCGCCGGCTCGAGCCGGGCGAGGTCCCGCTCGCCGTCGGCTTCCTCGCGGGGGTCCCGCGCCAGGGCCGGATCGGCGTGGGGTACTCGACAATCTATGGCATCGACGCACCGCCGGCAGCGACGCCGTCGTTGACGATCCACGCCCTCGACCGCGCGATCTCCGAAGTGCAGCGGACGACGGGCAGCGGGTCGGCCGCCGAGCGCAAGCGGATCCTCGGCGCCCTCCTCGCCCGTGCGACGGAGCCGGAGGCCGGCTTCGTCAAGCGCCTCTTCACCGGCGAGCTGAGGCAGGGGGCCCTCGCCGGGCTGATGATCGACGCGGTCGCGAAGGCCGCCGACGTCTCAGGGCAGCTCGCGCGCCGTGCGCTGATGCTCTCGGGCGACCTCACGCGCACCGCCGAGCTCGCGATCACCGAGGGCGAGGACGGCCTGAGGGCGGTGCGGCTCGAGCTCTTCCGGCCGATCCTGCCGATGCTCGCGTCCACGGCGGCGAGCGCCTCCGAGGCGGTCGCGGGCTTCGAGAGGTCGTCCGTCGAGTGGAAGCTCGACGGGATCCGGATCCAGATCCACCGCCGCGCCGACGAGGTGCGCATCTACACGCGCAACCTCAACGACATCACGGACGCGCTGCCCGGCATCGTCGACGCCGTGCGGCGCCTGCCCGTCGAGCAGGCCGTGTTCGACGGCGAGGCGCTGTGGATGGGAGAGCACGGCCCGGCCGCCTTCCAGGACACCGTCTCGCAGCTCGACGGCCATGCCCCGCCCGAGGGGGTCGTGACGTTCCTCTTCGACGTCCTCCAC
>JBKPFP010000125.1:0-5933 GCA_046744435.1 Actinomycetota bacterium
CTCGATGTCGCTCGCCTGCCCCTCGAAGCCGCCCACCCAGAGCTGGTGGACGAGGATCTTCGCGTTCGGGAGCGCCATCCGCTTGCCGCTCGCGCCGGCCGAGAGCGGCGGCTCACGAAGCGAGCGCGGGCCATTCGGCCCAGCGGCACGACCTCCGGCGCCGGCGGCTCGGAGCCAAGGGTGAAGCGCACCCAGTCGTGCTCGCCGACGAGCTTCGCGGCGCTTGAGCCGGCGCGGCGGACCGCGGCCGGGAGCTTCGCAGCACTCGCGCCCGGCCCGAGGTCCGCGACGGCTTCCGCGAGCTCGTTTCGCGCGGAGGTGAACTCCTCGAGCGGCAGCCCATAGAGGTCGCCTCGATCCCTTCGCCACGACCGAAAGGCTATGCCGACTGCGACCGCACGTCTGTCTCGAACCGTGGCCTGCTGGCGGTGCGAAACCGGCTGGGTTCGCTCCTCGTCGAGGACTCTTGACGAGCCTCCACCCAGGTGATAGAGCAGACGCCGCAGGCTGGAATAACGTCCGGTCTGCGGTGCCTTCCAGGTAGGGAGGAGCGATGGAGACGAGGCGCGCGTTCAAGGCGTCGGGGGTTGTGGCTCCTGTCCTCCTAGCTACTGCCCTCATCGGTGTCCTGGTCCAGCTGGCGGGGGCCGCGACGACGACAGCCGTCTTGGTGAAGGACATCAACGCGAGTCCGGGGGCCTCCTTCCCGACCGAGCTCGCCAACGTGAGCGGGACGCTGTTCTTCAGCGCCGACGACGCCCTCCATGGGCGCGAGCTCTGGAAGAGCGACGGGACGGCGGCCGGGACGGTGCTGGTCAAGGACATCGACCCGGGCTCGGGGAACTCTTCGCCGGTCTCCCTTACCAACGTGAACGGGACGCTGTTCTTCGGCGCCTGCGAGGCGACCCACGGCTGCGACCTGTGGCGAAGCGACGGGACCGAGGCCGGGACGGTCCGAGTGAAGGACCTCGAGGGCTTCATCCCGCCACTCACCACCGTGAACGGGACGCTGTTCTTCAGCGTCGGCGACTTCACCAACGGGCAAGAGCTCTGGAAGAGCGACGGCACAGCGGCCGGCACGGTGCTGGTGAAGGACATCAACCCGGGCTCGGGGAGTTCCTTCCCGAGCAACCTCACCAACGTAAGCGGGACGCTGTTCTTCGCCGCCGTCGACGGCACCAGCGGGCGTGAGCTATGGAAGAGCGACGGAACCGAGGCCGGAACGGTGCTCGTGAAGGACATAAGCCCGGGCTCGGCTCACTCCTTCCTTTTCGAGCTTACGGACGTAGACGGGACGCTCTTCTTCAGCGCCGACGACGCCCCCCACGGCATCGAGCCGTGGCGAAGCGACGGGACGGCGGCCGGAACGGTGCTTGTGCAGGACATCAACCCAGGGATCTTCGACTCCTTCCCGTCCGCCCTCACCAACGTGGCCGGGACGCTCTTCTTCAGCGCCGACGACCCAAGCAACGGGCGCGAGCTCTGGAAGACGCAAGAGACCGAACCACCACCGCCACCGCAACCACCGCCACCGCAACCGCCGCCACCACAACCGCCACCGCAACCTCCGCCGCCGCCACCCCCGCCTCCGCCTACGCCTGCACCGCCTCCGCCGCCCGTCGCACTGCCGAAGTGCGTCGTCCCCAACGTCGGCGACAAGCTCTTGCCTGTCGCGCGGCGCAGAATCGCGAAGGCGCATTGCACGACCGGGAGGGTCAAGCGGGCCTACTCGACGCGCATGAGGAAGAACCGGGTGATCGAACAAAAGCCGCGGCCTGGCACACGTCTGCGATACCGCGGGAAGGTCAACCTCGTCGTCAGTCGCGGGCGGCGCCGCTAGCGATTCGCCTGGCACGCCCGTTCGCTTGGTGATTTCTGGGAGCACGCGCTCGTCGCCGAGGGCTCGCTCGATGCAGCCGTCGATGCGAGGCTCGCTCTCTGGGACTACGCGGCGCTCGTGCCGATCCTGGAGGAGGCGGGCGGCCGTGTGAACGCACTCGACGGCGGCCCGCCGCGGTCGAAGGAGCAAGTCGTCAGCTCGAACGCGTTGCTGCACGACGAGTTGCTACGCTCCTGAATCAGGAGTAGCTGCTTTCGGCGGCGAGGTTTTGGCCCGCTTAGGGCTCCGCCACCATCTGGTGGGCAATCTCGAGGATGCCGGCGCGAGGCATGTGCACGACGTCTGCAACCTCGATCTTCCGCGCCCCGACGCAGTAGCGGACGCCTGCAGCCTCAAGCAGCTCGCGATCGCCTTCCGAGTCGCCCACCGCCGCCACTGCCTGCTGCGGCACGTCAAGCCGCTTGATCAGGCTGCGAAGCCAGCGTGTAGGTGCCGATAACTCGGATTCCGTGGCTCTGCGTCCTGCGGTCTGCGGGTGCGTCGTGTGGATAGGGTCAGGTGCGGTGGCCGGTCGTTCTCGGGGCATGGTTCTTTCGTTCGCGTACTGGTCGCTACGACGGCTGCTGGAGCTGGTCGTGCTTCGGCGTCGGTCGGAGCGGGAGAAGGAGATCGAGATCCTGCTGCTGCGCCATCAGATTCGAGTACTGGAGTGTCAAATCGCTCGTCCGCAGCTGACGGAAGCCGATCGGGCGCTGTTGGCTGCGTTCAGTCGGGTGTTGCCACGTCGGGTGTGGAAGCGGTCGGCGTTTGTGACGCCGGCGACACTCTTGCGCTGGCATCGCGAGCTGGTCGCGCGCAGCTGGACGTATCCGCATCGGCGTTCAGGACGGCCGCCGACGCCAGCGCGGGTGCGTGAGCTTGTCGTGCGGCTGGCGCGGGAGAACCCTGGCTGGGGGTACCGGCGGATCCAGGGTGAGCTGGTCGGGCTCGAGATCAAGCTCGCCGCCAGCACCGTATGGTCGATCCTCAGGGAAGCAGGGATCGAGCCGGCTCCGAAGCGACTCGAGCAGAGCTGGAGCGAGTTTCTGCGGGCTCAGGCGACGAGCATCCTCGAGTGCGACTTCCTCACCGTCGACACCCTGTTCTTGAAGCGCTTCTACGTGTTGTTCTTCATCGAGCTGGCGACGCGCCGCGTCCGCATCGCCGGAATCACCACCAATCCGGACGGCCGTTGGGCGACCCAGCAAGCACGGAACCTGCTGATGCAGCTCGACGACGAGGGTGTCCGGCCGCGATTTCTCGTGCGTGACCGCGACAGCAAGTTCACAAGCGAGTTCGACGACGTCTTCCGCTCCGAAGGCATCCGGGTGATCAAGGCGCCGGTGCGGGCGCCGAAGGCGCGAGCGCATGCCGAACGCTGGGTCGGCAGCGTCCGCCGCGAGTGTCTCGACCGGCTGCTGATCCTCGGCCGCCGCCACCTCCACCACGTCCTCACAACCTACGCGCTGCACTACAACGAGCACCGGCCGCACCGCGCACTCGCGCAACGGCCACCGCTCAGCGACGACCAGCCACGCGCCGACGTGATCGATCTCGATCGCCTACGCTGCCGTGACCTGCTCGGCGGGCTGATCCACGAGTACCAGCTCGCGGCGTAGTCCTGATTCGACAGCTCGTTCGAGGCGCAGGCCGCGAGACATCGACGCCTGGCACAAGTTGCGATCACGAATCGCGATCCGACACCGGCGCCCGGACGGCGTCGGTCACTGGACGTGGCATGACCCTTCCGAACCGGGTAATCGGCACCCACACGCGACGGCGGCCTTCGCCCGCAAGGGGTATGCCGCCACGAGCCTCGAGGACCTCGCGGCGGAGGCGGGCGTCACGAAGGTGATCCTCTACCGCCACTTCGAGTCGAAGGCCGACCTCTACCGCTCCGTGCTCGATCGGGCGAAGCAGCGTTTCGACGCCGCGACGGGATCGCCCGAGTTCACCGACGAGAGCATCGACGCGCTCCTGGCCGCGGCCGCGGACGATCCCGCGGCCTTTCGCCTCCTCTTTCACCAGGCTGCCCGAGAGCCGGCCTTCAAGGAGGAGATAGATCGTCTGCGCGCTGAGGCGTTCGCCCTAACGCACCGCCAACTCGCGCGCGTGATCCCCGATCGCCGCTGGGCGCGCTGGGCTGCACAGCTCGTACCCGTGGTCGCGATCGAGGCCGTGACCGCGTGGCTCGACGCTGGCCAGCCCGATCGCGAGGAGGCCGCCGAGCGGATTCGGCGCGCGATCTACTCGGTCATCCGATCGGCGGCGGAACACTGACTGTCGGCACGGCGCGAACTAGGAACGATTCGCGGCGACCGGCCCGAGCACGTATGGCAGGTGCACGGATTCAAGCGGCGGAAGATCGCTATCTGCCACGCCGAGCCGACCCTTCTAGAGAAGTGCGGGCAGCACGGCCAGAGGCGTCCAAGGGCCGATGTGCTCTAACGGCGACTAGACGGTTGATGCCACGCGGTCAGGCGGTGTAGTCGACGATCGCTCGGCTCGGGCGCCCGAGCTTGTGATTGAGGCTGATGCAGGCCGTGAGCGCAAGGAGCCGGATCGCGATGCGCGCAAAGAGGTTGCGCGGCGTGCGGGCACCGTGGCGCTCGAGGCTGAGCAGGTCTTTGCAGGTGAAGAAGACGGACTCGATCTGCTGCCGGAGCGGGGCCAGGTGCGGGCCGAGCTGGGGCTCGGTGCGACGAGGCGGCCGCAGGACGAGCGCGCCGAGCGCAGCGACGGCCTCGGCGAACTCGCGCCCGGCGTAGCCCTTGTCGCAGACGATCGTCTCGCCGCCTGCCAGCGCGCGCGGGAGCAGCGAGAGCGCCACCTCGCGCTCGGGTCGGTCAGCCGCCACGAGCGCAGCCGCGCGCGGGGTGCCGTCGGCGGCGCAGGCGAGGTGCATCGCATGCCCCAGAACCAGCGCGAGTGGCTCCGTGAGTAGCCATAGCCGGCGATCTCGGCCAGCTGCGAGCGGCGGGCGGTCTCGACCGAGCGGCCGCACTCGACCGGGGTCGAGTCGAGCAGCACGAGGTCGTCGTGGCGGCCCGGGCTGCGGTCGGCGAAGACCCCCACCAGCCACTCGATCGTCTCCGCCAGCCGGGCGCACCGCTTGTGCAGGGCATCCTGGCTCGGCAGGTAGGGTAAGAGATGCCCCAGCTGGCGGCGGGCGGCGCGCAGAAAGCGGCGGTCGCTCGGGATCCCCATCAGCACCTGGGCAACGCAGAGCGTGACCACCTCGGCATCGGTCAGCTTGCGGCGGGCGTTGCGCGTGGGCTCGGGCAGGAGATCGTCGGCCGTGCAGTAGACACTGATGCACAGCAGGTCGAGGTCGGCGTCCATCGTGGCCTCCAGGTCGACGGTGCGGTTAGCACCGCCGACTTCGGCCTGCCCTCCCCCGGTCCCTCGCGCCACGGCCCGCGCCGTGGGCATCAATCATCTAGCTATAGCTAGCGGAAGCTGGCGGTTTCGCAACGAGGCCAGCCGCCGACGGGCGGAGCGACACCGCTTCCGTGCTGCTGCTCGAGGAGGAGGGCGACCCGCGTTCCCGGCTCGACGTGTGTACCAGGCGCGGGGCGTTGCTCGACGATCGCATAGACGGCCGGTAGCGCACAGTTCACGTCCTCGTGGACGACGCCGGCCTCGAGGAGTTCGCCCTGCGCAGCCTCGAGTTCGAGCCCGCGGACGTCCGGCACGGTGACCGTGTCCTGTCCATCGCCGCTGCACCCGCCGAGGAGCGCGACGGCTACGACGAGCGGCCCGAGCTTCACGACGAGAGGCTAGCGTCGGCCGTGCAGTAAACACTGATGCAGAGCAGGTCGAGATCGGCGTCCATCGTCGCCTCCAGGTCGACGGTCTGGTTAGCACCGCCGACTTCAGCCAGCCTCTCCTCGTCTTCTCGCGCCACGGCCTGCGCCGGGGCATCAATCATCTAGCGCTCGAATCCCGCGATCTGCCAGACGAGCGGGTGATGGGCGTAGGCGCGGCGAAGTCCGCGCTCCTCGAGTACGGCGAGCATCCGCGCCGGCGGGTGCGCGAACGTCCGGAACTCGAG
>JBKPFP010000117.1:0-3754 GCA_046744435.1 Actinomycetota bacterium
GCCGCGTAGCTACCCGCGCTGCATTGTTGCCCGGCCGTACGAGCCGATGTCGACGACGAAGCCGAGGCCGACGATGATCCATTCCCAGCCGTTCACTCCGCCGGCGGGGCTCCAGAGCACGACGTACATGAGGGTCGTCCAGGGCAGGAAGATGACGCCGAGCAGCGGGACGATGAACGAATCGAAGGCACGATCGACGAGGTTCGTGAAGATCCACATGAAGATCAGCGCGATGCGCGCCGAGAGCAGTGCCAGCAGGAAGATCAAGCAGCCCATTCGGGAAACCTCCGGTTCGGACGCGAGCCCGCTCCCGCGGGCGGCCCACTATCTCAGAGGCCGAGCGAGCCCGCCGGACTAGAGTGGGAACGTGGGCAAGGCCGCCGACTGGCTCCGCGAGGAACGCCGCAAGACGCTCGGCGACTGGGTCGCCTTCTGCCTCGCGTGCGGCTTCGTGCAGCGCTACTTCGACGAGTCGGAGGGCGAGTTGCCGAAGACCTGCCCGCAATGCGCCGGCGAGATGCGCTCGCACTGCCCGGAGTGCGACGCCCGCTTCAGCTCCGCGTTCGCCGTCGAGTGCGAGGCCTGCGGCGCGGCCCTTCGCCCGGCCGAGGCCTTCGGCGTCCCGATCAGGCGTGTATCTCGGAGAACAAAGAGCGGATCTCCGAGAAGCGAATCACCGTGACGGTGTTGTCGGGCGTGACCTCGCGGTTGTAGAGCTGGCCGAGAAAGATCGCGAGCTCCTCCGGACGCCTGACCTCAGGGTTGTCGTGTTCGATCTCGCGCGGCGAGAGGTCTGCGAGGCGCTTGACGTCGACCTTGTCGATCACCGCGTCGAAGATCTTCTGGCGCGGCCCGTAGCGAGCGCCGACGAGCACCTGGACGATCATGCCCTTCTTGTACTTCTGGGACTTGTCCCCGAGGCGGATCGTCGCCGTCTTGCGGCGGGTGCGCAGCTGGTCTGCGACCACAGGGGAATAGAAGTTGAGGGCGTACATGGGTGAGTTCACCCGGCGCGGGGCGGACGGATCATAAGCCGTCCTCGCGCACGCGGGCCAGCGCCTTGCCGGCCATCTCGCGCTCGCCCCGGTACGCAAGCAGCTGCTCGGCCTCGTCGAGCGGCAGCCAGCGTGCCTCCGCCACCTCGTGCCGGTGCTCCGGAGCGAGGTCGCCCAGCCGCCCGCGCCGGTAGCGCAGGACGTAGAAGCTGACGATCTTGAACACGCGCTCGCCCGCCCACGTGTAGACGTAGCGGACGTCGCCGAGCTTCTCGACGAGGCGTGCCTCGACGCCGGTCTCCTCGGTCACCTCACGCAGCGCGGCCGCGTCGGGCTTCTCCCCGTCGCCGACCAAGCCCTTGGGGAGTGCCCACAGACCGGGCGGTTTCCCGGCCGGCCTGATCGCCGCGAGCATCCAGCGCCCGCGCAGCCTGCGCACGAGGACTCCGCCCGCCGAGAACTCCCTTCTCATCGGCTCAGGCTACCAATCGCCAACCTGTCACAAACTGAGTCGCCAGACGGCCCCGGCAGTCGCGTCTGCTCTGCAACGAAGGTGCCTGCGAACGGGTGAAACACTTTGGTTAGAATCACCTGGCACTCGGCACCCATGAGTGCCAAGACCTGTCACAAAGTCCGAACGACAGAGGAGGTTGGTGAATGGATCTGCAGCCGCTGGGCGACCGCCTGATCGTCGAGCCCCTCGAGGAGGAGGAGACGACGACCAGCGGCATCGTCCTGCCCGACACCGCGAAGGAGAAGCCGCAGCGCGGCCGTGTCCTCGCGGTTGGCCCGGGCTCGCGCAACGACAAAGGCGAGATCGTGCCGATGGAGGTCGCCGAGGGCGACGAGATCATCTACTCGAAGTACGGCGGGACCGAGATCAAGCTCGGAGCCGACGATGTTCTGATCCTGCGTGAGTCGGACGTGCTCGCGAAGGTCGTCGCCAAGACATCGAAGTCCAGGAAGAAGAAGGAGCTCGCGAGCGCTAGCGCCTAGCGGGCAACGAAGTCACAGGAGGAACGAATGGCTCACAAGGAACTGAAGTTCGACGAGGATGCGCGGCGCTCGCTCGAGCGCGGCGTGAACATCCTCGCCGACGCGGTCAAAGTCACCCTTGGCCCGAAGGGTCGGTACGTCGTGCTCGACAAGAGGTTCGGCGCGCCGACGATCACGAACGACGGCGTCACGATCGCCCGTGAGATCGAGGTCGAAGACATCTTCGAAAACCAGGGCGCCCAACTCGTGCGCGAGGTCGCCACGGCGACAAACGACGTCGCCGGCGACGGCACGACCACCGCGACCCTCCTCGCTCAGGCCATCGTGCGCGAGGGCCTGAAGAACGTCGCGGCCGGCGCGAACCCAATGGCGCTGAAGCGCGGCATCGAGCAGTCGGTCGACCAGGTCGTCGAGGACCTGAAGAAGCAGTCGGCGGAGATCTCGGGCAAGGAGGACATCGCCCGGGTCGCGACAATCTCGGCTCGTGAGCGCGAGATCGGCGACGTGATCGCCGACTCGATCGACAAGGTCGGCAAGGACGGCGTCGTCAACGTCGAGGAGGGCCAGACCTTCGGTCTCGAGCTCGAGTTCACCGAGGGCATGCAGTTCGACAAGGGCTACCTCTCGCCGTACATGATCACGGATGCCGAGCGCATGGAGGCCGTGCTCGACGACCCGTACATCCTCGTCGCGAATCAGAAGATCGGCGCGGTTAAGGATCTCCTGCCCGTCCTCGAGGCGGTCATCCAGTCCGGCAAGCCGCTGCTGATCGTCGCCGAGGACGTCGAGGGCGAGGCTCTCGCCACGATCGTCGTCAACAAGCTGCGCGGCACCTTCACCGCCGTCGCGGTCAAGGCGCCGGGCTTCGGTGACCGCCGCAAGCGGATGCTCGAGGACATCGCGATCCTCACGGGCGCCGAGGTGATCACCGAGGCGATGGGCCTCACGCTCGAGAACACGAAGCTCTCGCAGCTCGGCCGCGCCCGCAAGGTCGTCGTCGACAAGGACGCGAGCACGATCATCGACGGGGCCGGCGAGGCGGACGCGATCAAGGCCCGCATCAAGCAGCTGAAGTCCGAGATCGAGACGACGGACTCCGACTTCGACCGCGAAAAGCTGCAGGAGCGGCTGGCGAAGCTCTCCGGCGGCGTGGCGGTCGTCAAGGTCGGGGCCGCGACCGAGACCGAGATGAAGGAGAAGAAGCACCGCGTCGAGGACGCGTTGCAGGCGACCCGGGCCGCGCTCGAGGAGGGCATCGTCCCGGGCGGCGGCGTCGCGCTTCTGAATGCCGCCGATGCAATCAAGCCGGAGGCGGAGGGCGACGAGCGCACGGGCGCCTTCATCGTCACCCGGGCGCTGGAGGAGCCAATCCGACAGCTCGCCGACAACGCCGGCCTCGAGGGCTCGGTCGTCGTCGACAAGATCCGCTCGGCCCCGAAGGGCCACGGGCTCAACGTCGAGTCGGGCGAGATCGAGGACCTCTTCGCGGCCGGGATCATCGACCCGACCATGGTGACGCGCTCGGCGCTTCAGAACGCCGCTTCGATCGCGAAGAACATCCTCACGACCGAAGCCGTCGTCGCGGAGCCGCCGGAGAAGTCGCCGGCGCCCGCCGGGATGCCGGGGGGTATGCCGGACATGATGTAAGTAGCACGGGGGAACCCCTGGTTCCCCCGTGTGCCCCCTCCTTTCGGGCGTCCCCGGTGGTTCCAGCGTTTCAGGAGCCGCCGGGGGCGTTCGTGGTTCCGGGGAGCGTTGTGAGC
>JBKPFP010000087.1:0-9249 GCA_046744435.1 Actinomycetota bacterium
GGATGAAGCCGGCGTGGAGCTTGACTACCGTCTCCGGCGCGCGGAGATTCGCCTCTTCGGGGCAGCGAAGCCGCGGGGCGGCGCTGGAAACGAGGACGCCCATCCCGCCGTCGGCGACGACGACAGGCCCGTTCTCGAGCCGCTCGACGAACCGGTTCGCCATCAGCGACGGACTCTACTTCGGGGGTCTGGCGGGCTCAGATCGAGGTACCTCCATCGGTTTCGGCGTTAGCACCGCGCTCGGTGGCCGGTTGCTGCGGCGTCCCAGGGCCGAATCCCTCAGCCGCTCTTGATGGACGGGATCCACGCTAGCAGGCGGCGCAGGCACGCGGAAAGGCCTCGACCGGGCGTTCCCGAGATGCCCGGCCCCATCTTGCAATGGCTCTCTCGTCTTCACGCGCGCGCCCACACGCGCCCCACCCTGGGTGGGGAGGAAGTTCCACCCGCCACCCGCGGCGAGCGTACCGGTCCAATCCGCACGCCTCCGTGTCGACTGTGCACCGACTACGTCGAAACGGGGTGTGAAGCGCCCTAGTCAACCGAGAAAAGGGGATGGATCAAGCGCCCCCGCTCGCTGAGAATCCAATCATTCGATGGCGGCCCCGATGCGGCGGGGGCCGAATCGAAAAATAAGAGTCGGGCCCCGGTGCGGCGGGGGCCACTCGGAATCACTGCGGTTCTCTTCGGAGACGTTTGAGCGGGGCCGGGCGGCGGCCCCGCTCGGCGTTTCAGGACTCAAGTTCCACCTCCGATGAGCCGAAGAACGACTGCACTCCTTTTGGCGCCCCGGGACTGACGGCAAGCATTCCTGCGGCCCAGGAGTTCGGAAGCGGCGGGGCAACCCGCCGCTTCTGCTCTTTCTATCCCTCTTCCCCGTGCAGCATGCGCCCCTCCATGCCGCCGGCGACGGTCACGACCTGACCGGTCACGTGCCCCGAGAGCTCGTCCGAGGCGAGCACGACGACCTGGCGGGCCACGTCCTCAGGCTGCGCGACCTTGCGTAACGGCATCGTCCGTGTCACCCGCCGCACGAGCTCGTCGCTCAACGCCTCGCGCGTCATCGGCGACTCCGTCCAGCCGGGACAGACGGCGTTCACGCGGCCGAGCGGCGCGACCCGCACGATCTCGTTCTTCAAGGTGAGCAGCAGTCCGTGCACGACTGCCGACTTCGCCGCGGCATAGTCCGCGTGGCCCGCCTCGCCGAACAGCCCCGCCGTCGAGCCGACGAGCACGAGCGACCCGTGCCCGTTCCGCTCCACCTCGCGCAGGAAGCCGCGCGCCGTCAAGAACGTCGCCGTCAGGTTCTCCCGCATCGTCTGCTCCCAGCGCTCGAGCGGCAGCCGCCACACCGGCACGTCCTCCGAGGGCCACGCGCCGGCGACGGCTGCACAGACGTCCAAACCACCCAAAGCGGCCACGGCCTCCTCGAACAGCCGCTCGGCCTCGTCCTCGCGCGTGAGGTCGGCCGCCCCGAACGGCGCACCGCCGAGTTCGGCGCTGACTGCCTCAGCCCGCTCCCGGCCGCGGTGGCAGTGCAGGAAGACCCGCGCCCCTTCGGCGGCGAACGCCCGCGCGCACGCCGAGCCGATCCCTCCCGACGCGCCTGTAACGAGCACCCGCTTGCCCTCGAGCCCGGTCTCCATCGGCGGCGTAGGCTATAGCGGCTTTTCTCGAAGAGCCGACTTGCGCTTTGATTTGCCTGTGGAAGCAGTCCTGACCGACGCCCAGCTCGTCGCCCGCTGCCGCGGCGGAGACGACGATGCTTGGCGCGAGCTGGTCGAGCGCTTCTCGCGCTACGTCTACGCCATCGTCGTCCAGGCCTTCCGGCTGTCCGAGCACGACGCCGAGGACGTCTTCCAGGAGGTCTTCACGCGCGCGTACATGAACCTGCACAAGCTGCGCGACGACGATGCGATCCGGCCCTGGCTCGCGCAGCTCACGCGCAGGCTCTGCATCGACACGCTGCGCGCCGGCTCCCGCGAGCAGCCGGGCGAGGAGGCGCTCCACGACCCCGCCGACGTCGAAGACACGATCTCGCGGCTCGATGACGCACTCGCGGTGCACGACGCGCTCTCGACGCTGCCCGGCCACTGCCGGGAGATCCTCGACCGCTTCTTCGCGCGCGACGAGAGCTACCGGCGGATCGGCGAGGCCCTCGGACTGCCACCGGGAACGATCGCGAGCCGCATTTCCCGCTGTTTGGTGAAGCTTCGCGCCGAGATGGAGGGAAGAAATCCCACAACGAACGCGTCTGGTAGTTGACGACGTATGGCCGAATTCACCGAGGAAACCCTGTCCGAACTCCTCCGCACGCTTCCAGCAGCGCCACAGGCGTGGGTGCGCGCGGCTCAGGAGATCCCGCTCGCGCGGCGTGGGCTCGACGAGATCGTCGAGCGCGCGGAGGCTGACCGGGCCTTTCGCGTGGCGTTGATCGCCGACCTCGAGACCGCTCTCGAGGCCGAGGGCTACGAGCACGACGAAGCGCTCGTCGAAGCGCTTCGCGAACGCTTCCCGGCCACCTAGCCGCCGCCGCCCAGCCAGAATCCCCTCGCCGTGGTAGGGCATCTGCTCGACGCGCCGCTACGTGACTTCCTCGACACGCTCGCGGGGGAGGGGCCTGCGCCCGCCGGCGGCTCGGCAGCCGCGCTCACCGTCGCCATGTCGGCCGGGCTCGTGACGATGGTCGCTCGCGCCTCGGTGGCACATTGGGACGAGGCCGGCGGCGTCGTCGGCCAGGCGGAGACGCTGCGCGCCCGCATCACCCCGCTCGCCCAGGCGGACGCCGACGCCTACGTCGAGGCGCTGCGAGCACTTCGCGGCCGGGAGCAGCTCGAGGAGCGCTACCGCGACCAGCAGCTCCGCGCGGCCCTCGAGCGCGCCGCCGAGGTCCCGCTGCGAATCGCCGAGGCCGGCGCCGACCTCGCCTCGCTCGCAGCTCTGCTCGTCGAGAACGGGAACCCGGAGGTGCGCGCCGACGCAGCGGTAGCCGCCGTCCTCGCCGAGGGCGGCACGCGCGCGGCGGCGAAGCTCGTCGCCGTCAACCTGGCCGCGCTCGAAGGCGACCCTCGCGTGCGCCACGTCGACACGCTTGCCGAGATCGCGGCCGAAGCCTCGGGTCGCGCCTTGGCCGCCGCGCAGTAGCAGCATACGATCCAGCCATGGGCCAGCCCGAGAAGGAGCCCGAGGAGCACGCCCCTGCGGTTCGCCCGGCCTGGAGCCTGCGGGCCGGCGAGGAGGGCAAGATCAGCCTTCCGGTCGAGTGGCCCGGCGAGGTCACGCGAGACTGGGCGTGGGGTGGATCCACCGGCGAGGACGTGCGCGTCTGCATCCTCGACAGCGGGGTCGAGTCGAGCCACGAGCTCGTCGGCGAGGTCGAGCAGTCGGTCGCAGTCACGATCGACGCGGACGGAGAGACGCTCATCGAAGACGACGAGGAAGGCGACCTCTGCGGGCACGGCACCGCGTGCGCCGGCATCATCCGCTCGCTCGCACCGGACTGCCGCCTCTTCAGCGTCCGCGTGCTCGGCGCCGGCTTCACGGGCTCCGGAGACGTGCTGCTCGCCGGGCTCAGGTGGGCGGTCGAGCAGGGCTTCGACGTCGTCAACATGAGCCTCTCGACGACGAAGCGCCAGTTCGCGGGCCTCCTCCACGAGCTGAGCGACCGCGCCTACTTCCGCCGCACGGTGCTGGTCGCCTCGGCGCACAACATGCCGGTCGAGAGCTATCCGTGGCGCTTCTCCTCCGTCATCTCGGTCGGGAGCCACGAGGAGCCGGACCCCCTCGCCTTCTTCTACAACCCCGAGCCGCCGGTTGAGTTCTTCGCTCGGGGAGTCGACGTCGAGGTCGCGTGGACGAGCGGCGGCCGGATCCGCTGCACCGGCAACAGCTTCGCGACGCCGCACATGTCGGGGATCTGCGCGCTCGTGCTCGGCAAGCACCGCGACCTGACGCCGTTCCAGCTCAAAAGCGTGCTCTACCTGACGTCGACGAACGTGGGCGGCGGCAGGTGAGCGCCGACCTGAAGGCGGCCGTCGCGGCCGGCGTCGTCGGCTCGGAGGAGTCGTTCCGCACGCTCCTTCAGTCCGTCGTCGAGGTGGCGAGGGCGATCTTCGGGGCCAAGGCGTCGTCGATCTTCCTGCTCGATGAGGAGGCGGACGAGCTCGTCTTCGAGGCAGTCGCGGGCGAGGGCGAGGAGACTCTCGTCGGGAAGCGCTTCCCCTCGAGCACGGGCATCGCCGGCTGGGTGCTCGTCACGCGGCAGCCGCTCGTGATCGAGGACGTCACCGAGGATCCGCGCTTCGGCAAGGAGGTCGCGGAGAGCACCGGCTACGTGCCGAAGGGGATGATGGCCGTGCCGCTACTGCACGAGGAGCGCGCGCTCGGCGTGCTCGAGGTGCTCGACCGCCCACAGCGCGCGCAGTTCTCGCTCGTCGAGATGGATCTGCTCGGGCTGTTCGCGAACCAGGCCGCGATCGCGCTCGACCTCCTGCGTCGGGCGCGAAAGGCCGAAGCGGCGCTGGCAGCCAGCGGGGAGGGCGCCGGCGTCGTGGCCAGCCTCGCCGAGACGCTCGAGACGCTCGAAGGGGAGCGCCGCGAGGCAGGGCTCAGGCTGCTCGCGTCGCTCGAACAGCTGCTGAAAAGCAACGAGGGCGGCTAAGCCGCCCTCGTAAACCGATCTTGGTGTCGCTTACTCGCCGCCGAGCGTGGCCTCGCGGTCCTCGCCGCCGAGCGTCGCCTCGCGGTCCTCGCCGCCGAGTGTCGCTGCGCGCTCTTCGCCAGCCGAGAAGCTGTGTGCCTCGACGTCGTCGCCGCTGGACGTCGCCTCGAGGTCTTCGCCGGCGCTGGTTGCCTCGCGCTCGTCGGGGGGCGAGTAGCTGTGGCCCTCGACGTCTTCGCCTGCCGATGTGGCCTCGCGGTCTTCGCCAGCCGATGTTGCCTCGCGATCCTCCGCCATGCTTCCTCCTTTTTGCAGGTCGAACCTATCAGCCCACTAGACGTTCGATCAGGCCCGAATCTTCCCACTTCCTTTTGAAAAGACCAAGCGAGGTGCAATTCTTGGCGAGTGCTCGCCTCCTTCCGCGAGCGGCTGCGGGAGTCGCTGGACGCGTTTCGAGCAGTCGTGACCAACCGAGGCCTGCGGCGGATGGGGCTCGCCTGGGCGATGATCACGACCTCCTCGTGGGCGTACGTCATCGCGCTCCTCGTGTACGCCTACGACCAGGGCGGGGCCGCCGCGGTCGGTCTGGTCGGCCTGATCCGCGTCCTGCCGGCGTTCGTCTCCGCGCCGGTCGCGGGCGTGCTCGGCGACCGCTATCCACGCAACCGGGTCATGCTCGGCATCTCGATCGCACGCACGTCGTTTCTCGCCGCGGCGGCGGCCGTGCTCATCGTCGACGGCCCACCGTGGCTCGTATACGCGCTCGCGGCCTGCGTCTCCCTCTCGGCAAGCATGGTGAGGCCGATGCTCTCGGCGCTGCTGCCGCAGCTGGCCCGGACGCCGGAGGAGCTGACGGCGGCGAATCTCGTGATGACGACGATCGAGAGCTCGGGGATCTTCCTCGGCCCGGCGCTCGGCGGCATCCTGCTCGCGGCGACCAACCCGGAAACCGTCTTCGTCGCAGCCGCGGCCGCCTTCTTCGTCGCCTCACTGCTGATGGCGGGGATCGGCGCGCCGGAGGTTGTCGAGCGAGAGCCGAAGGGTGGGATCGTGGGCGAGTTCTTCGCGGGGTTCAGCCTGGTCGGGCGCGACCGGAACCTGCGCCTGATCATCGGCCTCTACGGCGCGCAGACGCTCGTCGCCGGCGCGCTGAACGTGCTGATCGTGGTCGCCGCGCTCGAGCTGCTCGACCTCGGTGAGGCCGGTGTCGGCTTCCTGAACTCCGCCGTCGGCGTCGGCGGGCTGCTCGGCGCCCTGGGTGCGTTCGCACTCATCAGCCGCAAGCGGCTCGCCTCCGACTTCGGGATCGGGCTCGTGCTCTGGGGCATCCCGATCGCGCTGATCGGCGTCTTTCCGGATCCGCCGGCAGCGCTGATCCTGCTCGGCATCGTCGGCGTCGGGAACACGATCGTCGACGTAGCTGCGCTGACGCTTCTCCAGCGGACCGTGCCTGACGAGATTCTGACCCGCGTCTTCGGCGTCGTGCAGAGCGTCTTCGTGGGGACGACCGGGCTCGGCGCGATTCTCGCGCCGCTCGCGATCGACGTCGTGGGCATCCGCTGGGCGATGATCGCCACCGGGGCGCTCCTGCCGTTACTCGCGGCTCTGCTCTGGCGCCGGATCAGCGCGCTCGACGCCGAGGCGCTGGCGCCGCTCCGCGAGCTCGAGCTCCTGCACTCGATCCCGCTTTTCAGACCGCTCCCCGCGACGACGCTGGAGGAGCTCGCCTCGAGCCTCGTCCCGGTCCAGGCGACGCCGGGCACCGAGCTGGTTCGCGAGGGCGAGACGGGAGACCGCTTCTATGTGATCGCCTCGGGCGAGGTCGACGTCTCCGCGCAGGGGCAGCCCGTTCGGACGCAGGGGCCGGGCGACCACTTCGGCGAGATCGCGCTGCTCCGCGACGTGCCGCGCACCGCGACCGTGACGGCGAAGACCGACGTCGAGCTCTACGCGCTCGAGCGGGACGAGTTCCTGGGCGCGGTCACCGGGCATGCCGCGAGCGCGCAGGCCGCGGACGCGGTCGTCTCCACGCGGCTCGCCGGGCTGCGGCCCGGCGTGGCTTCAGCCTGAGAGGCCCTTGGCGCGCAGCTCCTCGAGCGCCTCGGGCGACTTGTCGAGGTCGAGGCCCATGCCCTGCATGATCTCCGGCGCCTTCGTGTACTGGATGCGGCGGTACTCGACGACCTGGATGCGGTTGCCCCAGGGATCGACGAAGTCGAGCCCGCGGCCGGGGAGGATGCGGGCGCCCGCGGCCTCGAGCGCGCTCCGCGCCGCCTCGAGGTCGTCGACGACGAGGCCGAAGTGCCGATGGCTGTCGGGCTCTTGCGTGCGCCCCTCGGCGAGCGCGATGAACTGGTCGCCCATGTCGATGAAGGCCATGCGCCCCGCGCGGCCCCGGAGCTCGAAGTCGAACACACGCCCGTAGAACTCGAGCGCCTCCTCGATGTCGCCCACCTCGAGGGCGATGTGGTTCACCCCGACCAGCTTGGCGCGCCCGGCCATCTGCCACCACGATAATCGCGGCGTGGAAGGCTGCGTCGACTCGCGGGGCCGCTCGGACTTCTTTGACGCCGGGGCATCGAACACCGCTTGCATTACGAGCGCGTCGAAGGGCGTTCTCCTTGTCGGTTTTGCCGCTGCGCGCTTTTGCCTCCAGAGCATCGGCACGGCATGGCGATCGGCCCGCTCGTGGGGCGCGATCGTCGAGGGTTCTCCTGGCTGTGGATCTTCTGGATCAACGTCCCGATCGGACTGCTGCCGTGGTCCTCTCATGACCGAGGCAGGGCTCGGCACGGCCGATCGGCCCGTCGCGCCTGCCTTGACTTAGAGCAATATTTCTGTGAGAAACTAGGAGATTGGCGTAGAATCAGGAAGGTAAATGCGGCGACCTGCGACCGGTTGACGGCCGCCAACAACCGGTATCGCGCGGGAAGGACAGTTTCATCATGGCGATTGCGGCACTGGTCGGCTGCCCGAGTTGCGGCACGGAGGCGCTTGCTGGAGCGCGGTTTTGTCCCCGCTGCGGGGCGGAGCTCGCGGAGGCGCGCGAGATCCGCAAGACCGTCAGCATCCTCGTCTGCGACTGGGTCGACTCGACCTCGCTTGGTTCGGGCCTCGACGCTGAGTCGCTGCGGCGCGTCCAGGAGTCGTTCAACGCCGAGGCGCGGTGCGTGCTCGAGCGCCACGGCGGGACGGTCGAGAAATTCATCGGCGATGCCGTGATGGCCGTTTTCGGGATTCCCCAGGCGCACGAGGACGACGCCCTGCGAGCCGTGCGCGCCGCCGTCGAGCTGCGCCAAGCGCTGGCCTCGCTCAACGCGCGCCTGGTGAAGGAACTCGGTGTGCGGCTCGAGGTGCGCACGGCCGTCAACACCGGCGAGGTGGTCGCCGGCGAGTCAGCGGCAGGGCAGGCGTTCGTGACGGGCGATCCGGTCGTCGTCGCGAAGCGGCTCGAGGAGGCGGCCACCTCGGGCGAGATCCTGATCGGCGAGGCGACGCGCCGCCTCGTCCGCGACGCGGCGCTTGTGGAGGTGGCGGACGACGTGCCCGCGAAGGGCAAGCCGGAGCCGCTCGTGGCCTGGCGGCTGCTCGCGGTGATCACCGGCGCGCCGCCGTTCGCTCGGCGCCTCGACGCCCCGTTCGTCGGCCGCGAGCGCGAGCTCGCACTGCTGCGCCAGGCGTTCGAGCGGGCGGCGAGCGGGGCCTCGGGATACCTGTTTACCGTCCTGGGGACTGCGGGAGTCGGTAAGTCGCGGCTCGTCCGTGAACTCGTCGGCGAGGCCGGCGACCGCGCCACGGTGCTGGTCGGGCGCTGCCTTCCCTACGGGGACGGGATCACGTTCTGGCCGCTCGTCGACGTCGTCCGCCGAGCCGCAGCGATCGGCCACAATCTCGACGCCGCGAGCGCTCGCGCGCGGATCGCCGGGCTCGTCGCGGGCGAGCCCGAGGCGGACCTCGTCGCCGACCGGCTCGCCTCGGCGGTCGGGCTGCTCGAC
Source organism: Actinomycetota bacterium (assembly GCA_046744435.1). Taxonomy (GTDB): domain Bacteria; phylum Actinomycetota; class Thermoleophilia; order Gaiellales; family Gaiellaceae; genus VAXT01. The sequence continues at coordinate 8,653 of JBKPFP010000087.1, forward strand.
GCGCAGATGTCGACCGAGGAGACGTTCTGGGCGGTCCGGAAGCTGGTCAACGCGCTCGCGCGGCGTCGGCCGGTCGTTCTCGCGTTCGATGACCTGCAGTGGGCGGAGCCGACCTTCCTCGACCTCGTCGAGCATCTCGCCGAGTGGATCCGCGACCTGCCTGTGCTTCTGGTGTGCCTCGCGCGCCAGCAATTACTCGAGGAGCGTCCCGCTTGGGCGGGCGGCTGGCCGAACGCGTCGACGATCATGCTCGAGCCGCTCCGCGAGCCCGAGTGCGGCGAGCTGGTCGACGGACTGCTCGGCGCGGGCGGCCTTCCGGACGAGACCAAACAGGAGATCGCGGCGGCCTCGGAGGGAAACCCGCTCTTCGTGGAGGAGCTGCTCGCGATGCTGATCGAGGAAGAGGTCCTTCGCCGCGAGAGCGGCCGCTGGCTCGCCGGCGATCTCTCCTCGATGCGCGTGCCGCCGACGATCCAGGCGCTCCTTGGAGCGCGGCTCGACCGCCTTGGGCGCCGGGAGCGGAGCGTGCTCGAGGTGGCGTCGGTCGCGGGACGGTCCTTCACGCGGGACGCCGTGGCCGAGCTCATCGACGAGCCG
>JBKPFP010000393.1:0-3723 GCA_046744435.1 Actinomycetota bacterium
CGCCTCGTAGATGCGGGTCGGATGCAGCGGGAAGTGCTCGCCGACCCGGCACGTGTAGACGGCGATGCCGGTGTCCTGGCAAACGATGTTGTTCTCGCGCTCGGCGACCTCGACGTTCTTGACGATCGTCTCGAGCACGCGCCGCCCAGGTACCGACGTCTCGCGATGCTGCGCCTCGGCGAGCGCGTCGCGCAGGTCCTGCGGGATGTCCTTCAGCGCCCAGACGTAGAGGTGCGCGGCCGCGTCCTCGACGGCGTGCTGCAGATCGGTACGCAGGTCGACGCTCATCCGGCGTGCGCCACCCCTTCGATCTCGGCCCAGCGCTCGGCGACGGCCTCTGGCTCGACCGGCTCGCGGCCGAAGTCGACCTCGTCACTCGACGTCCAGCGCGCGACGTCGAACTCGCCTCCGGCCGCCTCGAGCACCTTGCCGGAGAAAGTGCAGGCGGAGGAGGCGAGGTAGACGACGCCGGGCGCGACCTGCTCCGGCTCGAGCTCGCCCGGCTCGACCGAGCGTCGCAGCATGCGGGTCGCGGCTGCCGGTGCGACGGCGTTGGCGAGGATCCCGTGCGGTTCCCCCTCCGCGGCCGTGACGACCATCAAGCCGAAGTGGGCCAGCTTCCCGACGACGTAGGCCGCGAGCCCGGGACGTGTGCGCTCGACCGCCATCGCCCGGCCCGAGGTCGTGAACACGAAGCGGCCGTAGCCCTGCTCCTTCATGAGCGGGAAGGCCGACCGGGTGACGTGGAAGGGCCCGTCGACGTTGACCTTGCGCATCCGTTCCCAACTGCGATGCGCGTCCTCGAGCTCCTCCCACGCGTTCAGGCCGGCGTTCTGGAGGACGACGTCGAGCCGGCCGAAGCGCTCGACCGCAAAGGCGACCGTGGCGAGGCACGCCTCCTCCGCCTCGAGGTTCTCGTAGCAGGCCGCCGCCGTACCGCCGGCGGCCTCGATCTCGGCGACGACCGAGTCTGCGAGGCCCGGGTCGGCGCCGGTGCCGTCGGCCTCGACGCCCGCGTCGTGCACGACCACGGACGCGCCCCGTTCCGCGAGTGCACGTGCGTAGGCGGCCCCGAGCCCGCGCCCACTGCCGGTCACGAGCGCGACCTGGCCGTCGAAGCGAATCTCGCTCATGCGCGCGCCCTCTCCGCGGCCGCCTTGCCCGCACGCTGCCCAAAGACGGTGCACTCGAGCAGCGAGTTGCCCATCATCCGGTTGCGCCCGTGGGTGCCGCCGGCGATCTCTCCGCACGCGTAGAGGCCTTCGAGCGTCGTCTCGCCGTGCTCGTCGATGACGAGGCCACCATTCTGGTAGTGGAGGACCGGATAAGTGAGGATCGGCTCGGCCAGCGGGTCGATGCCGCCGGCCCGGTAGCGGCGGAGCATGTAGGGCAGCGAGACGTTCGCGTCGTCCTCCGCGATGCGCGTCGTGTCGAGCAGCACCGCGGGCCTGCCGTCCGGGGTCTCGACTCCGCGGCCAGCCTCGACCTCGTCGAAGATCGCCTGCGACACGGCGTCGCGCGGTCCGAGCGAGTCCGTGAACTCCACGCGGTCGGCGTTGAGCAGGACGGCGCCGTACGCACGCGTCGTCTCGGGGATCGAGTAGCCCTGCATCGTCTGCGGCCAGGCACCGCCGTTCGGGTGGTACTGCAGCGCATCGAGGTCGCGGCTCTCGGCGCCGAGGTCAAGCGCCATCTGCGTCACCTCGCCGGTCGCACCAGGGTGGTTCGTCGAGAGCTCGCCACGCTCCTCGGCGACGCGGTAGCAACGGCCGCCCGCCGCAAGAACGACCGCGGCGGCGTCGATCACGTGCTCGCCGCACTGGGCCCGCCAGCCGTTCTCGATCCGCTCGAGGGAGCTCAGCGGCGACTTTGGGAAGGTCTCGGCGCTCGACGCCTCGACAGCATCGCGGAGCGCGCTCGTGATCGCGTGGCCGGTGCGGTCGCCGACCTGGAGCAGTCGCTTGCGGGTCGCGCCGCCGCAGCGGGCGAGCCGGTAGCCGCCGTTCTCGCGCGTGAACTCGACGCCGAGCCCTTCGAGCCAGTGGATCGCGCTCGGCGCTTCGCCGGTCAGGATTTCGACGAGCCGGCGATCGGCCGTCTCGTGGGAGCTGGCCCAGACATCCCCGGCGTGCTGCTCGGGCGAGTCGTCGTCGCCGAAAGCGGCTTGGATCCCGCCCTGCGCCTTCGCCGAATTGCAGGACTGCAGCGCCCCCTTTGTCGCCACCGCGACCCGCGCCCCGGAGTGCGCGGCGGAGACCGCCGCGGCCAGCCCGGAAGCGCCGCTGCCGACCACGAGCACGTCGAAGTGCAGGGGCGAGGCCATCGGGTTGCGAGTCTACCAGCGTTCCTAATGCAAGCAATTAGAAGTAGTTATGGGGGATCAAGTGGCGCGGGAGTGGTGCCGACGTTCCCGGCATGCGGCTCTCCATGGGGCTTCTGTCGCTGGTCATCGGGCTGGCCGTCATGGGCTATCTCGCCCGTGCGCAACTCCAGGGCTCGTCTTCCGCGCGCGACGCCTCCCCTGCCGCAGCGCTGACGGCGGCGCGGCAGGTCGCTCCGCTCGCCGACCTCCAGCGCGCGGTCGCCCTCCTCGAGCAGCACCGGGCCGAGACCGGCACCTATGCGGGGACGCTGACCGGCGGGACCGTGCGGCTCGTCCGCGCCGACGCGACGACCTACTGCGTCGAGGCCTCCGGCCTGCACGTCGCGGGCCCGGGACTCGGCCCCGAGTCAGGCCGCTGTTAGCCGTAGCGGCCTACCAGACCGAGCGCAGCAGGTCGGCGATCTGACCCGGCGTGGCCGGGCGGGGATTCGCCCGCGCGCCTGCCCTCGCGGCTGCGGCCTCCGCAACGTCCTCCAGCTCGTCCTCGGGCACGCCGAGGTCGCGCAGCCGCTCGAAGCCGCCCAGACGGGCGAGCTCCTCGACGCGCGCCGGTGGGTCGGTGCTCCCGATCGCCTCGCCGAAGCGCGCGATCTCGTCCGCGGCGACGGCCTCGTTGAAGCGCAGCGCCGGCGGGAGGCAGATCGCGTTCAGCGCCCCGTGCGGCAGGCCGTAGCGACCGCCGAGCGCCTGCGCCATCGCGTGCCCCAGGCCGAGCCCGGCCGACCCGAGCGCGGCGCCCGCATGTGCCGCACCCTCGAGCAGAGCGCGCCGCGCTTCAGCATCGTCGCCGCTCTCGACCACCCGCGGCAGCCACTTCGAGATGAGCGCTGCCCCGGCGAGCGCCTCGCGGTCGGCCTCGGGGTTGTGTCGGGCGAGGTAGAGCGCCTCGGCGGCGTGGGCGAGCGAGTTGAGCGCCGTGCCGACGGTCTCCTCCCGCGGAAGGCTCATGGTCAGCGCGGGCTCGTAGACGATGCCCGCGAGCTTTGCCCCGCCGCCGCCGCCCTGCGCACGCCGGTCGCGGTCACGGATGCCGAAGAACGACGTCCACTCGGAGCCGGAGTACGTCGTCGGGATCGAGACGAGCGGGAGCCCCGTCTCGGCCGAGATCGCCTTCCCGAGATCGATCGCGCTGCCGCCGCCGAGGGCCAGGATCCCGTCGACTTCCCGCGCCGCCGCCGTCGCGGCGGGCAGCTGGTCCGAGGGCACCTCCGTCCACACGTCGGCCACCTCTACCGGCAGTTGCTGCGGAGACCAGCGCTCGCTCGCCACGAGCAAGGGCCGCTCGATGCCCGAGTCGGCGAGCAGCCGCGGCAGCTCCTCGAGCCCCCAGCGGACGTCCA
>JBKPFP010000446.1:0-2412 GCA_046744435.1 Actinomycetota bacterium
GACTCGCGCACGCGCGAAGGCGCCGACTCGTCGGCGGCTTATCTCGGGATCCGCGAGTCCCGGGCGCGCGACCAGGCGAGCACCCCGAGGGCGACGACAGCGAGTACGACGATCAGGAGTCGCTTCCTGAGGGCGCGGGACAATGCGCCGAAGAAGAGGGGGAGCCCGGGGACCGGCCGCTGCTGCTGCTGCTGCTGCGACGCCACGGCCTGCTCCGCCTCCTCCGGCTCGACGGCGAGCTGGCTCTCGATGCACTGGGCGAAGGCCGAGACGAGCTGGGAGGAGATGTCCTCGATCATCCCGCGCCCGTACTGCGCGACCGCGCCCGTGAGCGCGAGCTCGGTGACGAGGTCGACGTGCGTGCCGCTCTCGTTGCCGGTGAGGCTCGACTCGATCGTCGCCTTCGCGTTCCCTCGGTTTCGAACCTCGCGCGCGTCCGCGGCGAGCTTGACGCGGCGCTCGGCATCGTCGACTTCCTCGCGCCTCACGTTGGTCGCGAACGTCAGGGCGATCGGGCCGAGCTTGACCTTCATCGTCGCCTTCCACGCGTCGTCTCCGACAACCTCGTCGAGCTCGGCGCCGGGCATGCAGGGGATGATCCGCGGGACGTCCATCAGAAGCTCCCAGGCCGCCTCGGGCGACGCCGGGACGTCGAAGGAGTTCTCGATCCTCACGAGGAGCTGGCAGCGAGGTAGCGCGCCGGTTCGTCCTGGAAGCGGCGCCGGCAGTGGCTCCCGCAGAACCAGTAGGTGACGCCCGCGTGTTCGGCATGCTCGCTCGTCCCCACCGCGACCGTCATCCCGCAGACAGGATCGACCGCCTCGGCCGGCGGCTCGTGCGGCGCCGACCGCGAATGCCGCCACGCGACGAGCTCAGCGAGGATGGCGACCGCGATCTCCTCTTGCCGCGCCGGGCCCAGATCCAGCCCGGCCGGGCTGCGAACCCGCATGAGCGTTTCCTCGTCGAGGCCGCGCGCCCGCAGCGCCTCGAGGACGGTGGTCGCCCGCTTGGCGCTCGCGACGAGGGCCACGTACCCGGCGCCGGCGACGAGCGCCTGCTCGAGTGCCTCTTCGTCGCCGTGCCCCATCGTCGCCACGACGACGGCGTCCGCGTCGTCCTGGGGTTCGCGCACCACCCGCCAGTCGACCCTCGCGGCGAGGTCCGCCAGGGTCCGCGCCGCCGGGCCGTCGCCCACGACGGCGAGCAAGGGCGCGGGCAGCTGGGGCTCGACGAACACCTCGACCGTCCCCTCGGAGGCGCAACCGCTCTCGCCCGGCCCGATGCGGACGAGGCGCGCCTTGCCGTCTGCGAGAGAACGCAGCGCCTCGCGTACGACGACCGGCTCGGAGCAGGCGCCGCCGACCCAGCCGACGACCGTTCCGTCCACGGTGACCAGTCCGCGGTCGCCGGGTCGCGCCGAGGTCGGCCGCTCGACCCGGACGACCGTGGCCAGCACGAACGGCTCTCCTCGGGCGGCGAGCTCGCCTGCCTGGATCAGGACGTCGTGTGGCGAGCTCACTCGGCCAGTCCCGCCTCCTGGAGCGCGCCCCATACCTTGTCCGACGTGAGCGGCATGTCGATGTTGCGGACACCGGCATGCGCCAGTGCGTCGACCACGGCGTTCACATAGGCCGCAGGCGAGCCGACGGTCGCCGACTCGCCGACGCCCTTGGCGCCGATCGGGTGGTGTGGCGAGGGAGTGACCGTCTCGTGCAGCTCGAACGCCGGCGTCTCCTGCGAGGTCGGCAGCAGGTAGTCGACGAAGTTGGCGCCAATGCAGTTCCCCTCCTCGTCGAAGGTGATCAGCTCCATCGCGGCGATGCCGTAGCCCTCGGTGAGCCCGCCCATGATCTGGCCCTCGACGACCATCGGGTTGATGCGGACGCCGCAGTCGTCGACGGCGACGACGCGGCGCACCTTCCACTGTCCGGTGCCGCGGTCGACCTCGACGACGACGGCGTAGGTCCCGAACGGAAACGTCATGTTCGGCGGGTCGTAGTAGTGGACGCCCTCGAAGCCGGCCTCCAAGCCGTCGGGGAGGTCCGTGTAGGCGGCGAACACGACCTCCTGGATCGTCTTCGCCCGCTCGGGCGCGCCCTTGACGACGAAGCTCCCACTCTGCCACTCGATGTCCTCCTCGGCGGCCTCGAGCAGATGGGCGGCGATCTTCTTGCCTTTTTCGCGCAGCGTGCGCGCGACGACCGCCGCTGCGGCACCCGCCGTCGGAGTCGACCTGCTCGCGTACGTTCCGAGCCCGTACGGCGTGTGATCGGTGTCGCCTTCCTGGACCTCGATGTCGTCGGCCGGGATGCCGAGCTCCTCCGCGACGATCTGCGCGAACGTCGTCTCGTGCCCCTGGCCCTGTGACTTGACGCCCAGCTTGAGCACGGCCTTGCCGGTCGGATGTACGCG
>JBKPFP010000423.1:0-3880 GCA_046744435.1 Actinomycetota bacterium
CAGGTTGAACAGCCTGCCCAAGTACGTCGTGTCCTCGACCCTCGAGGATCCCGACTGGAGCAACTCGACGGTACTCAAGGGCGACGCGGTGGACGCGGTCACGAAGCTGAAGCAGGAGCTAGACGGGGAAATCGTCGTCCCCGCCAGCTTCCAGCTCGTACGCACGCTTATGGAGCACGACCTCGTCGACGAGCTGCGGTTGAAGATCTACCCGGTCGCGCTCGGCGCCGGTGAGCGCCTCTTCGGCGAGACCAGCGACAAGAAACCGCTGCGCCTCGTCGACACCCAGACCGTCGAAGGCGACATCGTCTTCCTCACCTACGAGGTCGTCCGGGAGGCCTAACCGGCGTCGGACAGCGCCGGCGTTCCGAAAAGCCCAGAAAGTGACCCGTGACAGACCCACAGTCTGCGGTGCATCGACGGTCAGGAGCTGTAGTCGTCGACCTGCTCCGGAGCGTGCGGAAACAACTTCGTTGTCTCTCTCGCCAACAGGTCGACTACACACGTACTACACAGGCCCTGCCGGGTCGTAGCCGGTCGTAGCCGGTCACAGCCGGCTCTACGCGCGACGAAGTGCCTGCTCTAGCCGGTAATTCCCGGTCACAGCCGGCTGTGGCGGTTGAGCTTGTACCGGTCTGTCACGCCGGAGGTCGCGGGTTCGAGTCCCGTCGCTCCCGTAGAAGTCCCTGCAAATCGTCCTATTGTGTTGTCTGCTCAGACGCCGGAGCGAGCCCGACTACACACACTTTCTCGCGAGTCGACGCGAAGCGGCCCAAAATCGCTCGGAAACCGGGTTGGGGGTCGCCGATTTCAAGCCGATTCAGGCGCTGTTCATGCCGAGCACGAAGCTGGCTTGCGACTACACGAAAAGACCGGAGGTCAAAACCCCCACGCGTCGCCATCAGATCCGATGCGTTGAGGTCAGCGCCAGCTCACTGGGCCCTGCAGGAGCTTTGGATCAAACCCTCAGCCGGTTGTGGCGGGTCCGCGACGCCTACGCGGTATCCGGAAGACGTCGATCGGCGCGCGCTTTCCCTTCAGCGTGAGCTGTTGCCGCTCCGCGTCGGGGTAGGCCCGCGCAACCGCATCATACGTCGGCGCATCGATGATGATCTCGCGGTCGCGGGCAACCGACGTGAGGCGCGCGGCCGTGTTCGTGACGTCACCGACGGCCGTGAAATCCTTGTATCCGCCGCCGCCCACGTTGCCGACGAACTCCTCGCCGCTGGCGACGCCGATCCCGACGTCGAGGCCGCCTGCGGCAGAGTCGGTATACCGGACCGCCCGCGCGAGCGAACGCGACGCCTCGACGGCCTTTCGCCGGTAGTTGGGTCCCGCGATCCCCGGAACAAAGAGGGCCATCACCTCATCGCCGGCGATCTGGCCAAGGAGCCCGGACTGCGCCAACAGAGCGGCTGAAGCAGTCTGGTAGAAGCGCTGCAGGAACTCATGCACCTCCGCCGCCGGGAGCTGCTCGCAGATCGGCGTGTATCCGCGAACGTCGGCGAACAGGATCGCCAGCGGCACGATGGCACCGCCCTCGGGCGCGCGTTCGATGCAGCGGGCGCAGATCTGTGGGTTCTTGCGCGAGGGGGAATAGCCGATCCGCCTGACGGCTCCCGCTTAGGGGCCCCGAAAGGGGGCATTGCAGAACTTGCAGCGCCAGGGGCTCGGCAGGAGCCCGAACAGCCGGCGGCCCGCGCGAAAGGGGAACGCGAGTGAGTGCTGCCCGGCGAGGATCCCCGCCCAGCGCTCGCTCATCGGCGGGATTCGCTCCGCGTCCTCGCTCGCCACGCGGTGTACCCCGGGCCGAGACGTGCTCATGGCATCCCACCCCCCATCGGCGGCTCATTCCGCATGTGCCGGCCGGGCTGATCGGTCATAACAACGGGCGCCAGGACCGCGGCGACGAGCCCGGCGACCACGAGCAACGCCGCAAGGGCTCGCAGCACACGCCGCGCGCTGAGGTGGAAGACGACTACGGCGGCGAAGACGACAGTGAGGTCGATTAGCGAGCTGACCCACCACGGCCACCACCACGTATCACGGAGCATGGCGATCACGTCGCGCTCGCGCCGTGGCCGGCAGCCTGCCAGTTAACGCCGTTCCCCGACGCGAGTTCGGTGAACGCCCGTACAGGGACGGAAGCCCCGCCGGCGATGCGGAGCGGGACGGCGAAGAATTGGAACCCCTCGCGGGGTAGTCCGCGGAGGTTGCAGAGGTGCTCGACGACGAGCACTCCGGCTCGAAGGAGCCGCGTCCGAGCCTGGGACGCGAGGTCGGCGGTGTCGTCGACGTTCCAGAAATCGACGCCGACGAGGGCCGCACCGCCGCCACGAGGAGATCGAGCACCTCGATGTGAAGGTACGGCCCGGGCTCCCAATACCGCGCGGTCCCCCATCGTTCGTCCCAGCCCGTCCGGATGATGACCGCCCTGTCCTTGATGGTCTTCCTGTCGAGCTCGACGGTGACCGCACCGGACTGAGCGGCGGCATCCACCACCACCCCCTGAATGCCCGCGACGGCGCCGAGGGGGATCCGGCTCAGATCGTCTCGTCCTCGAAGCGGTGGAGCGGGGCGTGAAGACACGTCACCACGTGACAGGACTCCAGGCGCGGCGGGTTCTGTTCGAGGACGTGACCGAGCTCGACGAACCTCGCCACTTAACCGCTCCCATTGCAGCCGATGTAACTGCCGCCCGTGCTGCCGTCCACGTCGACGGTTTCGTCCTTCTCGTCGCGGCCGACTCCGTCCCAGTTCGTCCGGGTGGCCAGCCGGGCGCGCCCGGCCGGGCGGCCGCCGTCACACGTCAGGTTGCCGTCGATGCGGTTCGTCGTCGAGGCTCCAGTCGCCCAGAGGAACCCCTTCTTGAGGAGCACGTTGCCGCGAACCCTCGCTCCGCGGTGGTCGCCGAGGAAGCCGAGATTCCCGGCAGCCCGGTAGACGATCCCGCCCTTCACGCGCCCGCCGTCGAAGAGCCGGACCATCACGCATTGCTTCCCGACCGCGTTGACACGGCCGTCGATCATTCCGCCCTTCAGGGAGAGCGCGACATAGCGGGACGCCTTCCCGCAGCGCCGGTCGGTGCTCCGCACCGTGACGTTCCCCTTGACCCTTCCCGTCACGACGCAGACGCGAGGATAGACGGTGATCTCGAGGTTCGCCGAGAGCGTGCCGTGGATCGCGTTCCGATACGGCCGCTGCGCGCAGTTGACCGTCCTTTTCATGTACTGGGCCTGTGTCGCGCCCGATGCAACAGCACCCACGAGAGCAAGCGCCGCGACAGCCGCAATACCGTTCCTGCGCATGATGAGCTCACTCCTTTCGCGTCAACTCTCTGCCTTCGCCTTCGTCCGCAAGGCGTAACAGCCGGTGTTACGCGTGTAACCCGACCGCGCGCGCATCTGGACGGGAGGGGCGGCTCATGCGAGCATTTACTCAATTCCCTTTCGGACGGGAGGCCCAGGCAGGCTCGACCGTGAACCAGGTCGCTCCTCTTTCGAAGAGCCCGCTCTTCGTCGGCCGTGAGCGCGAGCTCGCCGCCCTCACGGCCGGGCTGGACGACGCGATCGCCGGGCGGGGTGCACTCTTTCTCATCTCGGGTGAGCCCGGAATCGGCAAGAGCCGCCTGACCGACGAGCTAGCGGCACGTGCGCGGGCCCGGGAGGCGCGCGTGCTCTGGGGGCGCTGCTGGGAGGCTGGAGGCGCGCCCGCCTACTGGCCGTGGGTGCAGTCGCTTCGCTCGTACGTCCGCGATCTCGACGCGGAGGCGCTTCGCTTCCAGCTCGGGCGCGGCGCCGCCGATCTCGCCCAGCTCGTGCCCGAGGCGGGAGACGTCTCGTCTGAGCCATCCCGGCCCGTCGGGGCCTGTCTCTTATAC
>JBKPFP010000388.1:0-6432 GCA_046744435.1 Actinomycetota bacterium
ACTCCGCGAAGTGGCGGTGGGTGCGCCGCGGCCGGGTGGGCGAGCGCGGGGGGATGTGCGCGTTGCCGGGGCGGCGGGGGGGCAGCCGCGCGTCGACCATCGGCGACGCCTCGTCGACGCGGCGGCCGACCTGCGACACGATCTTGTCGATGATGCGCAGGAGATGCCCGTTGTCGGCGAACGTCGTGGTCGTCCGCTCGATCTTGCCGTCGCGCTCGATGTAGATCCGATCGAAGTTGTTGACCATCACCTCCGTGACGTTGTCGTCCTGGAGGAGCGGCTCCAGCGGGCCGTAGCCGAGGATGTCGTCGGTGATCTCGCGCACGATGCGCCGTCGCTCCTCGCGGGTGAGCGGAGTGCGGTCGAGCGCGAGCTGCTCGGTGACCTCGCGGAGCACGCGCTCCGAGAGGCTCCCGGGCGCTTCCGTCGTGAAGAGCTGCGGCCCCAGCTTCGCAATGCACGCGTGGTGGATTCGCGTCTTGAGCTCCGCGTAGGGGTCCGAGCTCCGCTCGGGCTCCGGCGCCTCCGCCGCGAGCGCGGGCCTCGGCATCGCCGCGGGCTGCTCTCCGTCCTGCGGCGCGCCTTCGGGCTCGCCGCCCTTGATGCGATCGTGGAGGCCCATGGCTAGCTCTTCCCTCTACCCAGGAGGCGTTTCCGGCCGTTCTTCGAAGCCTGCGCAGGCAGGAGCGCCTTCGCCATCTCGCGGATTGCGCGCGAGAAGTCGCACTTGGGGTCGGAGAGGATGGCCGGATTCGACCGGTTGACTGCCAGCGGGACTGCGCGGTCGCTCGGTACCTCGAAGCGGACCTTGGCCTCGAGTGCAGCCTCGACCTCGCCACGCTTCATGCCGACGTTCGAGTTCGCCCGGTTGAGGACGACGCGGATCCGCTCCGCCGGGAACGAAAGCAACACGAGGGTCTGGAGGCTCAGGCGGACGTTCTTGATCGTCGGCACGTCGAGCCCGCACACGAGTAGCAGGTCGTCCGTCCGGTCGAGCGTCGCCAACATCGGGCCGTGGAAGAACGGCGACGTGTCGACGACGATGACGTCGTACGACTCCTTCGCCACTTCGAGCAGGCGGGCGAGCTTCTGCTCGGTGACGAGCTCGGCATCCTCCGGCCTGATCGGAGCCGGGAGGACGTCGACACCCGACGAGTGGCGCGTCGTGTAGCCGGACAGCTTCTCGGGGTCGAGCTCGCCCGGAGCGACGACGAGGTCCTGGATCGTCTTCTCCGGCTCGATGCCGAGCATGATCGCCGCGTCCCCGAACTGGAGGTCCAGGTCGAGAAGCAGCGTTCGCTTGCCGGCGTGCTTCGAGAAGGACGCGGACAGGTTCGTGGCGGTGACGGTCTTGCCGGTCCCACCCTTGGGCGAGAAGACGGTGACGACACGCCCGGCGCCAGGCGCCTTGCCGTGGGCCCGCCGGCCAGCGTGACCGGCCTTGCGGATCGCGAACACGACGTTTTCGGTCAGCTGCGGCAACAAGAGGACGTCCGCGACGTCCGCGTCGAGTGCCTCCTCGAGCAGAGCGGAGGACTCGCCCGACGCGAGCAGGACGATCGGCGCCCGCGTGTACTCGCGGATCGAGGCGAGCTCCTCGGCCGGAAGCATCGACGAGCGCGTCGCATGCAGCACGACCTGGAGGTGCCCGCCCGCGAGCGGGCCTCCGCCGTCGCGCACGTAGTCGCTCCGGCCGACGAGCTCGATCTCGGCGTGGCGCTCGAGTGCCTCGCAGAGCTCGTTCAGGCCTTCACAGCTGCCCGTGACGAAGATGCGGGACTTCTCGCGGCTCGGTGCCTGGATCTCGAGGGTCATCAGCGACCACCCCCAGTGATGCGCTTGCGCACGCCGGGCCGGAGGCCGTCGACGAGCAGGGAGCCCGAGGTCTCGAAGCTGTCGGGACTATCGGCGGCGTCGGTCACCGGGCGGAGTGCGAGCGACCACTCGCCGTTCTCCTTCAGCCACCAGAGCTTCTGCGCCTGGGAGTCGCTGACGGCGAGCATCGTCGAGAACGGCTCATTGGCGTTGCTCGTGATCTTGCTCCTGACCTGGCCCGTCTCCGGTGCCTCGAGCACGAGCAGGTCGCGCAGGATGATGCGGGCGACGTGGATCTGCTTCCCCTCGGGGAAGGTCCAGGTACCGACGAAGTCGACGCGGTCGCCCGCCTTGAGCGTCCCCGCGAGGAGCTGCTGCTCGGTGCCCGGGAGCTGGAGAGCGCGGAGATTCCCCTTCAGCTGGGCGCGAATGCCCTGCTCGCCGGCCGTCCGGAAGCGGCGAGTCGAGATCTGCTCGCCCGCGTAGATCGGCTCCACGGCGACGAGCTCACCGATCTGGTTCGGCTGTGAGATCGCACCGGGCACGACGCTGCGGCGGGGAACGTGCTCGACGCGAACCAGCTTCTGGTTCGTCACCTCGCTGCCGGCCGTGCCGAGAGCGATGTCCTTCGCCGCGATGTAGACGGCGACGTTTTCCTCGCCCTGCTGGACGTTCCGCTTGTAGTTCGTGACGTAGAACGTCGTGAGCAGCCCGGCCACGATCGCAAGCGCGATCGCGATTCCGATGTTTCGAATTCTGTACGTCATTGCACCAGCTCTTTCTCTTCTCGGAGGACTATTCGATCAGTTGGACGGCTCGCGCCCCGAAACTCTCCTGGGATCCGTCTTCGCTCTGGATCCCTTCCCAGATGATTTCCGTGAATTGGCCCTGGATCGTGGCCTGCTTCGAACCTCTGATGTCCCAGCCCGTGACCAGGAACCCAACCCAGCCGACTACGTGGTACTCGAAGCCGGCTCCCTGCTCTCGCGTGTCGTTGTAGATCGGAAGCAGGATTTCCTTGCCCTCGCCGATTCGCTTGTCCAACGCGTCCTTGACGTGGGACGAATCCGGCTTCATTCCCGGGTCCGAGTAGTACCACTTGTTGTTGTCCATGTATCCGTCGAGACCGGTTTCGATCCACTCACCCAGCGTCCCCGGCCCGACACCACCGTGCGAGCTGTCGATGTTGATCAGCCGGAACGCTCCCGGTCCGACCTTCTCGAAGTCGATCTCGGTCGGCTCGTTGAAGCGCGGATCACACTCGAGGGCGGGCGTACAGCGCAGGTAGTCGTGCCGGTAGTCGACACCGATCGGCGCCGCCCACTTCGCCTTGGCCATCGCGCCCACTCGTGCCGTTGCGCTGGCGCGCGTATTCACCGAGTCGATGCCGAAGAGCCGCGTGAAGACCCCCGGGGACGGCCTTCGTGCCGTCACTTTGATCGTGTCGGTGCCGTTGAGCGAGGAAGAGAATTCGATGTCGCCCGCGACCACGCCGCCGCGGTTCCGGCCTGCGTAGTCGAGCGCGCTCGAGCTCGCCGCCGCAGTCGAATACGGCAACTCCTGAGCCCCGGCGAGGGCGGAGGCATCGGCGGTCGACTGGGCGTCGCGGTGTGCCCGGTACCAGGCGCCGACATCGATCACTGCAGCGGCCATTCCGAGCAGAACGATCATGAAGACGAGGGTGAAGACCATCGCCTGGCCGCGCTGGTTTTCGTGTCTACGGTTCATTCCACACGCTCTTTCGTCGTGCTCGAGAGCCGTCCTGACTTGACGACGAGCCCGAGCAGGCTTATCTGGTACGGATACGTCGCGTTGACGGTGACTTCGGCATTGGCCGTCCAACCTGGGTCGGCCGAGACGGTCACGTCGAGGTCGCTCTGCCTCAAATCTGTTGCCGCGTCGCGCACCCTCTGCTCGACGGCGCCGGGCGGGTCGCCCAAGTGCCGTGAGACCGCGCCCTTCCGGGCTCCTGCACGGACGGCGTCGGTGAGAGTGATGTAGTTGTTGAACACAATCCCGAACTGGATGACGCCGAACAGGAGCAGGGCGAGAATCGGGAGAACGAGAGCGAACTCCGTCATCGACTGTCCCTGTTGGTTTCTGAGCGAAAATCTCTTGTTCATTCGGTCATCTCGATTGCGGTCGTGTTGCTGCGGTTTGGGGCGGGCCCTTCGGAGGCCGAAAGGCCCGCCTCATTGCCATGCCGTTCTGGTCCTAGGTGATGTACCCGGCGACCCTGGTCACGGCGTTGACGATGTTTCCGGAGAGAAGGGCGAGCGCGCCGAAGACGGCGATCGTGATCACTGCGAGCACGACTCCGTACTCGGCCATCGTCTGGCCCTCCTCACGCTTGCGAAGCGAAGCGAAAAGGTCGAAAAGCCTCAGCACCTGTTTCACCTCCCTTCTGCGGTGACGAAGGGACGTGGACATCGTGTGCTGCGTGCGAGTGGAGCCGGTGAAGCTGTTGGCGAGCGGATTGGTCACGCCGGGGAACCTCCGGTGAACGTCGGTCGGCGTGGCCGCGCCGCCTGTTGGCTCAGTCGCCCACGATCATCGGTTCCGCGGGGAACAATCCCGGATCCCCCGGTTTAGGGATCTGTAAAGGCGATCCCCAATTCGGGTGAGAACTGCCCCCTCAACCCCCGCCGATAGGGGGAGCGATCCGTTGCGGCCGCGGATCTTTCAAGGAGATCCGCGTCGACCGGCCTCGGCGCTCGACAAGGACTGGAGCAGGAAATGCCACAACGGAGAAATCGCCTTACGAGCAGCACGGTCGCGCTGGCGCTGACCGCCGCTGCTCTGGCGGTGCTCGCGATGCTGCCGAACAGGCGACGCAAGATCCGACTTGCGCCTCGCCGGCTGGCCGCGAGCCTCGCCTTCACGACGCTGTTCTTCGCGGGCGCCGCCTTCACCGCCGGCGCCGGCAACGAGGTCGCACAGTTCCTCGAGCCCGGCGACGACAGCGCCGCGATGACCACGACCGACACGACCACGACGACGACGACCGAGCAGGAGCAGGTCGCCGCGGAACCCGCCGCAGGAGCGTGGACCGCGAAGCCGAGCGCAGCGAACGACGTGACGGCGAAGGCAACCAGGCCGGTCTCCGCGGACGCGAGTGCGTACCGGCAGACGGCGCCCGCTCAACCCGCACAGGGCCAGGGCGCGTGGCGCTCGCGCGAGGCTCCGCCCTCCGCCGGCGCCGCGCAGGCCGTGCAGCAGACCCTCCACCCGGCCGTCAAGCCCGTCTGGGTGAAGCGTGCGGAGGCCCGTGCCGACGCGTTCAACCGCGCCGCTCCGATGGTCACGCCGCTCCCGCGCGCGCTGCGCATGCACGAGCGTGACCCGGAAGCCGACGAGCCCGGCGTCGCAGCGACGGTCTGGCTCCACCGCGCACTCCCCGACCCGACTCCTCCGTCGCGGCGGCTGAAGCCTGCGTTCGCGCGCCGGCTACGCGTCCTCTCGGCTCGCAACCACGTCGACTGGGCGCTCGTCCTCGGCGTTCTCCGCGCGAGCGGCGAGCGTGGGGCGGTGCCCGCGTCACCCGCGCAGCTCCGATCGCTGTCCGCTCGCCTGGCCAGGCTCGGCGCCCGCCGCAGCCCGTGGTCGGCCGCCCTGGCTCTCCGGGGCCGGACGGCGTTCGCCGACCAGGCCGTTGCGCTGCAGCACTACAACCGCGCGGTCGGCCTGAAGGCGCTCGTCAAGGGCCTCGAGTGGGCGAAGCCGTCCCTCTCGAAGCGCATCCTGAAGGACAAGCGGATCTCCATCTATCCGGGTGGTCGCGCCGACATCGAGGCCAACCGGGTCAACGTCCGGATCATCGCCCTGCTCGCGTACCTGGCGGAGGCACACGGCCAGGTCACGGTCTCGTGCCTGATTTCCGGCCACCGGCTCTATGCGCGGCCGGGCGTGATCTCGGCGCACATCTACGGTCTCGCCGTCGACATCTCGTCCCTCGGCGGGCTGTCGATCATGGGCAACTCGGCGCCGGGCGGGATGACCGAGGAGGGTGTGCGCAACATCCTCATGCTGCCGTCGGAGCTCCAGCCGCGGCAGGTGATCTCGTTGCTCGGGATGGGCGGGCCGTCCTTCCCGATGGGCAACCACGACGACCACATCCACGTCGGGTTCTAGGCGAATGCCGATGCAGACCCTCAGGCGGATGGACGGGACGGTCGTCTGCGAGCGCTGTCAGCTCGCGGCCTCCCCGTTCAGCCGCCTGAAGGGTCTGCTCGGACGCGACGGGCTGGAGCCGGGTGAAGGCCTGCTGCTCCGGCCCGCGTCGGCCGTCCACACCTGGTTCATGCGCTTCCCGATCGACGCGGTCTTCCTCGACCGCGACCTCGTCGTGCTCGGCATCGCCGACGGCCTCGAGCCGTGGCGCGCCGCGGGCCGGCGCGGTGCCCGCGCCGTCCTCGAGCTGCCCGCAGGCGAGTGCGCCCGTCGCGGCCTCGCGGTCGGCGACGAGCTTGCGCTAGACGTCTGATCGATTCCGGCCGCTCGACCGGTCAGTTCAGACGGACGCGCGGGCAAAGCCCGCCCGTCCTGAAGTCGGCACCGCAAGTGGTGCGTTCGTGCCCGCCTGATCGATCCCGGCCGCTCGACCGGTCAGTTCAGACG
>JBKPFP010000074.1:0-7308 GCA_046744435.1 Actinomycetota bacterium
CGAGCTCGAGGAGGCCGCGCTCGTGGACGGCGCGACGTACTTCCAGTCCTTCCGCAAGGTGATCCTGCCGCTCGCAGCTCCCGGTCTGGTCACCGCAGGCTTGCTCGCCTTTATCTTCGTCTGGAACGAGTTCCTGTTTGCGATCACCCTCACGAGCACACCCGATCGACGGCCGGTGCCGGCCGCGCTCGCGTTCTTCACCGGCAGCTCACAGTTCGAGATCCCGCTGGGAACGATCAGCGCAGCTTCTGTCGTCGTCACCCTGCCGTTGATCGCGCTCGTGATGATCTTCCAGCGGCGCATCATCGCCGGCATGACCGCCGGCGCCGTCAAGGGCTGAGGCTAAGCCTGCGCGGCTTCCAGCTCCCGGGAGGTCAGCGACCTTCCGTTCGCGGGATCGAAGAAGTGAAGCTTCGCCGTGTCGAGCCACAGCTCGATCTCCTCGCCCTGCCGGGCCTTGCTCGCGGCGTCCAGCCTCGCCACGACACGGCCCTCCTCGCCCTCGCCGGGCAATTCGGCCGAGCCGGAGTCCTCGGCCAGCTCGCGCAGCTCCTCCGACTCGACGCCCTCCGCGCCGACCGAGAAGTGGACGTAGAGCTCTGAGCCCATCGACTCGAGGACTTCGACTGTCGTCCGGAACGTCGCACCGCGGCCGCGCTTGTCCTCCCCGACGAGTGCCGCATCCTGGAAATGCTCGGGCCGGATGCCTGCGACCAAAGAGCTGTTCTCGATCTTTGAGCGAACCGCATCGGAAAGCTCGGCCCGCACCATCGGCAGTTTCACCTCCGAGCCGTCCACGTGTGCAGGCATGAAGTTCATCGAGGGCGAGCCGATAAACCCTGCGACGAACAGATTCATCGGGTGTTCGTAGAGCTCCTGCGGCGCCCCGACCTGCTGGATGACGCCACTGCGCATGACGGCGACTCGGTCCCCGAGCGTCATCGCCTCGGTCTGGTCGTGGGTGACGTACACGGTCGTCGTCTGCAGGCGCTGCTGGAGGCGTGAGACCTCGGCGCGCATCTGCACGCGCAGCTTCGCGTCCAGGTTCGAGAGCGGCTCGTCCATCAGAAACGCCGCGGGCTTGCGCACGATCGCCCGCCCCATCGCGACGCGCTGTCGCTGCCCGCCCGAGAGCTGGGCCGGCTTGCGCTCGAGAAGCTCGGACAGGTCGAGGATCTTGGCTGCCTCCGCGACGCGTTCCTTGATCTCCTGCTTCGGCACCTTGGCCAGCTGGAGTGCGAAGCCCATGTTCTCGCGCACAGTCATGTGCGGGTACAGCGCGTAGCTCTGAAAGACCATCGCTACGTCTCGTTCCTTGGGCGTCATCTCGTTGACGACCTCGCCGTCGATCAAGAGCTCGCCCTCGCTGATGTCCTCGAGCCCGGCGATCATGCGCAATGCGGTGGACTTGCCGCAGCCCGAGGGGCCGACGAGGATCATGAACTCCCCGTCCGCGATCTCGAGGCTCATGTCACTGACAGCCTGCGTCCCGTCCGCAAAGCGCTTCGTGACGTCCTTGAAGGCGATGTCGGCCACGTTTCCCCGGCGGGAAGATTACTCGCCGAGAATCGCACTCGCATGCGGTGCGAGGACGGCGTCGCCGTCGACGGGCATCGGCCGTGGGCCGGACGAGACGTTGATCGCGACGACGCGCGAACCGCGCCGGTAGGCAAGGACGTCCGGGGCCGACTCGAGGAGGTCAAAGTCGGAGCCCAACTCCTTTCTAAGGTCGATCAGCCGGCGGTAGAACTGGAGGAGCGAGCCCGGGTCGCACGTCTGGTCGGCGACGTTCCGTTCCGTGGGATCGAGCGTGGGTAGCCACGGCTCTCCCGTCGTGAAGCCGCCGTGTGGCCCGGGATCCCACTGCATCGGGTGGCGGGCGCCGTCGCGGCCAGCGCGGTCGAACGGCGGATCGGCGCCCGGGCCGTCGGCGAGGCCGATCTCGTCCCCCTGGTAGACGAAGGCGGTGCCCGGCAAGGTCAGCAGCAGCGTCGCCGCAGCACGCTCGTTCTCTCGGCCGAAGCGGGTCGGCAGACGCGGGAAGTCGTGGTTCGAGAGCACCCAGGCCACGCGCTCGAGTGGGACGGCCGTGGTGATCGCCCTGCGCAGGCGGTCGGCGTCCCAGGGCGAGTGAAAGAGCTCGAAAGCGAAGACTAGGTCGAGATGCTCGAGGTACGGCCCGTACTCGGACGTCGGGAGATAGACCTCGCCGACGAGCAGCGCGTCGCCGGCGGCTGCCCGGAGTGCTGCGAGCGCCGGGCCGACCTCAGGCCGGTTGCCGGAGTAGATGCGCTCCAGCTTGGCCGCCTCCGGGTGGAGGGGCAGCGCGAACGTGCGGGACGCCGGCGGATCGTCGCGTAGCTCCGCGTCCTTGAGGAGCTGGTTGATCGCGTCGAGGCGGAAACCGTCGGCGCCGCGGTCGAGCCAAAAGCGAACGACGCCCTGCATGGCGCGCACGACGTCGGGGTTGCGCCAGTCGAGGTCCGCCTGCTCCGGGTAGAAAGAGTGGAGGTACCAGCGCCCCGTCTCCTCGTCGAGGGCCCAGGCGGAGCCGCCGAAGGCCGCGACCCAGTTGTTCGGCGGAGCGTCGCCGTCAGCCCAGATGTACCAGTCCGGGTGCTCCCGGAACCACGGGTGCTCGATCGAGGTGTGGGACGGGACGAGGTCGAGGAGGACTTTGAGCCCGCGCTCGTGTGCGGCGGTGACGAGCCGGTCGAAATCCTCCAACGTGCCGAGCTGTGGGTCGACGTCCTCGTAGTCGGCGACGTCGTAGCCGAAGTCGGCGAGTGGCGACGGGTACATCGGCGAGAGCCAGAGCGCGTCGACGCCGAGATTCGTCAGATGCTCGAGCCGCTGAGTAATTCCGGTCAAGTCGCCGATCCCGTCCCCGTCCGAGTCCTGGAAGGAGCGCGGGTAAATCTGGTAGACGACGGCATTCCGCCACCACACGCCGGCGAGGATAGACGGCACGCGCCCTACCTTCCGGAGCCGGGTTACGTCCCACTCAGTGATGGCCTACTATGCGGTCACGCGAGAGCCCGGAGTTGCCTGGGACACCTCGCGTTCGATGCGCGAGCAGGACGCCTGGGACGAGCACGCCGCATTCATGGACACGCTCGTCGACGAGGGGCTCGTCGTCCTCAGCGGACCGCTCGAGGACGGTGCCGTCCTCTTGATCGTTGATGCCGAAGGCGAGGACGAGATCCAGGCGCGGCTCTCCCACGATCCCTGGACGTCGATGGACCTGCTACCGATCACAGAGATCCAGCGCTGGCAGATCCTGCTCGGCGACGAAGGCTTTCCCCTAGGAGAGCTTGATTGAAAGCACTGTTGAGCCTCGAACGACGTTCCGCCAAGTCCTCCTAGTCGCCCAGCAGGCAGTAGCCGACGCCCCAGACGTTCTGGACGTACGGCGGGTGCCCCGGGCGGGCGAGGCGGCGACGCAGGCGCGACGCGTGCGAATCGAGCGTGCGGGTGCGGCCCAGGGAGCGGAAGCCCCAGACCTCGCGTAGCAACTCCTCCTTCGTGAACACGCGCGCGGGGTCGCTCGCCAGCTTGATCAGCAGCTCGTACTCCTTGCCCGGAAGCACGACCCGGTCACCCGCGACGGTCACGCGCCGAGTAGCCGTGTCGACTTCGATCGCACCCGCCTGCAGGACACGACCCGGGGGCGTCACCCGGCGCAGCACGGCGCGAATGCGCGCCACGAGCTCGTCGTAGTGGAAGGGCCGCGGGACGAAATCGTCGCAGCCGCGCGCGAACGCGCGCACCCGGTCGACGGCGTCGGACTCCTGACCACCGAGGACGATCACCGGCAGCTCGCGATCCCAGGAGCGCCCCGGCTCTCCCTCGCGCAGGCGGCGGCACAGCTCGAGCGCCAGCGCGTCGCTGACGAGCACGACATCCGGCTGGCGTCGCTCGACGAGATCGAGCGCCTCGCCGTCCTCGGCCTCGACGACCACGAAGCCGTCCTGGCGCAGGTGCCGCTCGAGGAACCCCCGCGTCGTCGGCTCCGGCTCGGCGATAAGGACGGCGCTCTGCATGGCAGCGACGCTAGCGCCGAGTTCCAGGTGCCGCCAGATGTCTATTCATGCGAGTGTGTGTCGAAGGATCGACAGGCCGATCAACAGCCGTCCGGAGGGGACCGGCCGCGTCGAAGCGCGGCTCGCCGAGGTCGCCAGCGCGCTCGTGGCCGGACTCGCGGTCTGCCTGCTCGGCCTCGCAGACGGTGGCTCCGCCGCGCCGACCTGGGGCTGGGCGACACTCGCTCTCGTCGCCGTCGCCCTCATCACGCTGCTCACATTCGGCGTGCCGCAGCCTACCCGCCTCGAGTACACGTTCGTCGGCGGCCTGACGGCGCTGGGAGCCTGGGCTCTGCTGTCCGCAGCCTGGTCCGAAGATCGAGCGGAGTCGATTCTGGATGCGCAGCGAACGTTGCTCTACGTCGCGGCAACGATCGCGATCCTCCTCGTAGGCCGTCGAGCCACGATGCCGCAGCTCGCCGGCGGGTTGCTCGCCGCGATCACCTTCATCTGCCTCTACGGCCTCTCGCTACGGCTCTTTCCGGACTCGCTGGCCTCGGGCGGCGTTCCGCTCTCCACTGATCCCCAGGCGGCGTTCAGGCTCGCGCAGCCTCTCGGCTACTCCAACGCGCTCGGAGCCGTCGCTGCGATGGGGCTCGCACTCTCGCTCCTGCTCGCCGCGCGCAGTCCCACCGCCGCGTCGCCGCTCGCCGCCGCACCTTCGCCACTGCTCGCGGCCACCCTCTACCTCACGTTCGGGCGCGGCGCGTGGTTGGCCTTGGCCGCCGGCCTGGCGGTTGCGGTCGCGGCGGCACCACGCCGTCTCGGCCTGCTGACGGCGCTGCTGGTGCTCGCCGCTGCTCCGGCTGTGACCGTCCTGCTGACGTCGCACCTCGACGCTCTGACGAGCCGGCCGGCGAGCGTCGGCGACGTCAGCGACGACGGCCGGCTCCTCGCAGTAGCGCTCGCGCTGCTGACGCTCAGCGCAGCTGCGGTCGCGCTTGCGTTCCGGCATGCCTCGCAACGGCTTCGGCCGAGCGCACGCACCCTCACTGCGTCCAGAGTCGCGCTCGTGGTCGTCGTGGTGGGCTTAGCGGCAGCCGTCATCGCTGCGACGGGAAGCCCGGTCGACATCGCCACGCGCGCCTATCACGGCTTCAACGCACCCCCAGCGCCGCGGGAAGGAGACGTCGGTGGACGTGTCCTGGTGCTCTCCGGAAGCAGCCGGTCGGACTACTGGCGCGTCGCCTGGGACGACGTCGAGGACAACCCGCTGCTCGGCTCGGGAGCCGGCAGCTACCAGCGGCGTTGGCTGCGGCACCGGCCCGCGGACCTACCCGTCCGCGACGCCCATAGCCTGTACCTGGAGACGCTCGCGGAGCTGGGCCCCGTCGGGTTGCTGAGCTTGCTCGCCGCGCTGGGAGCTCCCCTCGCGGCCGCCGTCCGGGCACGAGGCCGGCCGCTCGTGCCGGCCGCGCTGGCCGCGTATTGCTGCTTCCTCGTCCACGCCGGCGTCGACTGGGACTGGGAGATGCCCGCGGTGACGGTCGCCGGGCTGTCAGCCGGCGCAGTACTGCTTCTCGGTGCGCGCCGGGACGACGTACGTCGGCCTCCCGCCGGAAGGATGCTCGTCGCCCCCGTCGCGGCAGCCGGCACGGTCTCCGTCCTGGTCGGCCTCGCGCTGATCGGGAATCTGGCACTCGAGCGGAGCGAGGATGCACGTGACCGTGGGGACTCTTCGGCGGCCGAGCGTGAGGCACGGCGCGCCGGCCGCTGGGCTCCCTGGTCGTCGGAGCCGTGGCGGCTGCTCGGCGAGGCGCACCTTACGCAAGGAGATCTCGTCTCCGCTCGAGCGAGCTTTCGCAAGGGTCTCGCGAAAGACAGGCGCAGCTGGGAGCTCTGGCTCGACCTCGCCCTCGCGAGTGAAGGGGCCGACCGGAAGCGTGCACTCGATCGGGCAGAGAAGCTCAACCCACGGGCACCCGAAGTCGATGAGTTGCGTGCGGAGGGTTGACTTCCGGAGCGCGCGGGTAGGATGCTCGCCGTTCAGAGCAACGAAAGGGGGTCTCCGAGATGAGGGACTGGAGGTCGCGTCTGCGGCGACTGGTTGTTGCGGGGGTCTGCGCAGTGTTTGCGTCGACCGCTCTCGTTTCGGTCGTTCAGGCGGCCCGAACCGGCACCGGGTCCCAGCCGGCAGCGGCGGGCCAGTACGAGAAGAAAGTGACGATCTGCCACCGCACCGGATCGGCCAAGAACCCGTTCGTGACGATCCGCGTCTCGCGAAACGCCGTCCCGGCCCACCTGCGTCATGGTGACCGGCTCGGCGCTTGCGAGAACCACCGCTTCACGATCTGCCACAAGACGAAGGCAGGTAAGAAGCAGACGATGAAGGTGCGGTTCCGGGCGCTCAAGTCGCACGTGCGCAAGGGCGACAAGCTCGGTGCCTGCAAGACGAAGAGCAAGGCCAAGAAGGGCCAGAAGAACGAGAAGGGCCAAAAGGGCCAGAGCGGAAACAAGGGTAAAGGCCAGTCGCCCAAGCCGAAGCCGCCGAAGAAGAAGTAGCTCTAGAATCGTTCCACTCGAGAGCCCCGCCTCACGCGGGGCTCTCCGTCTCTCTAGCGGCAGCGGCGCACGCGCAGACAGGCGAGGTTGATCGGCACCCCGAAGTTCAGCGTCTCCCCCTCGCCGCCGTTCAGCACGCCGACGACGCTGCCGCCGATGTCCACGAGTGGCGCGCCGGAGACCCCAGGGTGCGCGGAGACGTCCGTCTGCACTTCCTCCCGGCTGACGCGGCTCACGATCCGGTCGTCACGGAGCCCTCGTTGCCCTCCGGCGCCGACCAGCAGCAGGTCGTCGCCGGGCAACGGAGGCCTGTAGACGGGCCCCTGCCAGAGCGGCGGAGCGATCCGTCCCACGCTCACAGCCGTCCTGACCGGATGACCCCCCAGAGCAGCCACAGGCCCAGCACGCCGGCGAGGAAGAAGCCGAAGGCGGAGACGACGTTCAGGCCGAGCAGCTGCGGGCCGGTCGTCGCGAAGACGCCGATGAGGCTCGACCCGATCAGCCCGGCTGCGACGACGAGAGCGATGATCAGGCGGTTGAAGGCGACGTCGATCTTGTGCATGAACTCGTCGAGCCCCTTGTGCACGAAGCCGATCTCGAACTGCCCGTCCCGCATCTCTTCGAGCACGTCGTGGACCTGGTACGGGTAATCGGCGAAGACCTGCGCGAGCTTGATGCTCTCGCGCCGTGCCCGCGACATCATGCGCTGCGGAGTGAGGCGGCC
>JBKPFP010000171.1:0-5387 GCA_046744435.1 Actinomycetota bacterium
GTGCCGAGCCCGCCGGGCGTGGTCGAGTCGGCGGTCACGTTCATCAGCTCGGAGCCGTAGCGGAGCGAGCCGAGGTCGTCCGGGGAGAGGAAGCTCGTGCCGGCGTAGGCGGCCTCGGTCCCGTAGACACGGTCGAGCTCGGTCGGGTGGCCGACGGATTCGTGCACCTGCATCACGGTCTGCTCGGAGTCGAGCACGATCGTCGCCCGCCCGGACGGGCACTCGTCGGCGCGGAGCAGCGCGGCAGCCTGCTCGCCGACACGCGGAGCCTCGCGGTCGAGGCCGAGCCCCTCGACGAATTCCCAGCCGCCCTGGCCGCTCACGCCCGAGTGCTGGCTCGGGTAGCTGCGGATCTGGAGCAGGCCGTCGCTGACCGAATAGGCGTCGATCCCGCCGCCGCACTCGACGAGCCCCTGCTCGACGACGCTGCCTTCCGACGAGACGAGCACCTTGTGCTCGCGCTGCGCACGCACCATGGCCGAGGTGACCTTCACGTCCGCGTGCTGCATGCCCTCCTCGGCGCGGAGGCAGAGCTCGATCTTCTCGGAGATCGGCACGTCGAACGGGTCGCGCCCGACCTGCGTCCGGTACTGGCCGCGCTGGGGCTCGACCGGCACCAGCGAGCGCTCGTGCCCGCCCGGCGCGGCCTTTGCGAAGGCACAGGCGCGGAGGGCAGCGTCGCGCGCGCCGGCCTCGTCGAGCCTGCGGTCGGCGGCGAAGCCCCACGCGCCGCCGACGAGCACGCGGACGCCGATGCCCTCGCTCTCGGCGTCGCTCAGATCCTCGACGCTCCGGTTCTTCGTGACGACCACCTGGCGTCGCGTCGAGACTGCCCGCGCGTCCGCGTACGAGGCGCCCGCACCGAGCGCCGCGTCGACCGCCGCTTCGCAGAGCGCCTGCATCCAGCAAGCCTAACCGTGCGGCTACACTGGCCTGCGCGCGCTGGTGGCGGAATTGGTAGACGCGCAAGGTTGAGGGCCTTGTGGGGTTAAAACCCCGTGGAGGTTCAAGTCCTCTCCAGCGCATAGGCCCGGGCAATCGTTCCGGGCTTTCGTTTGGACGTTCCGAGCGGACTTCGCTGGTGGCGGTCGCAGCCCGGTGGCGCCGACTGGCTCGCGCGCCTGCCCCGCCTCGCCGCCGAGTGTGCGGAGCTCTGGCGGCTGGAGGTCGACGCGGCTTACGCGGGCTCGCACGTCTCGCTCGTCGCGCCTGCGACGCTTTCCGACGGCCGGCTCGCCGTGCTGAAGATCAACTTCCCCGACCCCGAGAGCGAGCAGGAGCCCGATGGCCTTGCCCACTGGGACGGCCGTGGAGCCGTCCGCCTCCTGTCGTTCGATCGGGAACGCAGCGCGCTCCTCGTCGAGCGGTGCGAGCCCGGAACGGCGCTGTGGGAAGTGGCCGACGAGGACGAGGCGAACCGGATCGCCGCCGGCGTGCTGCGCCGGCTGTGGCGGCCACCGGCGACTGAGCACCCCTTCAGGCTGCTCGTGGAGGAAGCCGAGAGCTGGGCGCAGGGGCTGCCCGCCGTGTGGGAGCAGCTCGGGCGTCCCTTCGAGCGGCGCCTGGTCGACGAAGCGGTCGCCTTCGCTCGAGAGCTCGGCTCGAGCCAGGGCGAGCCCGTCGTCCTGCACCAGGACTACCACGGCGGCAACGTCCTGCGCGCCGAGCGCGAGCCCTGGCTCGCCATCGACCCGAAGCCCCTGGTCGGCGAGCGTGAGTTCGATGCCGCCTCGCTCCTGCGTGACCGGCGCGACGAACTCGTCGCCGACCCGAGCCCGCAGCGACGCGTGCGGCGACGGCTCGACCAGCTGGCCGGGGACCTGGCCCTCGACCGCGAGCGGATGCGCGGATGGGCGATCGTGCACGCCCTCGCTTGGGGCGTGTCCGGGATCGGCAAGGTCGAGGAGGACATGGTCGCGTGCGCGCGCTGGCTCGCCGCCAGCTGAGATCATCGCGGCATGGTTCGGCTGTACGCGGCGCTCTGCCTCCTCGGCGCGGTGCTGCCGCTGTGGTTCTTCGGATCGTTTCTCGTCGACGAAGGGCTCGACCCGGGCGCGTTCGTCGACCAGCTGACGGAATCGGACATCGCGCTCTTCGCCTGGGCCGACGTGGCCGTGGCCGGGCTCGTCGTGATCGTCTTCGCGGCCCGCGAGCGGGTCGCACGGTGGTGGCTGGCCGTTCTGGGCACCGTCCTCGTCGGACCGTCGTTCGGGCTCCCGCTGCTCCTGCTCCTGCGCGAGCGCGAACGTATGTTTGACGGCGTCCGCGCGTCGAGCTAGTCTATCGAACACATGTTCGCGGAAGGAGGCCCAGTGCTCACCGAGCGGCAGCGCCAGATTCTCGACTTCCTGACCTCGTACGTCGACGCCCACGGCTACCCGCCAACCGTGCGCGAGATCGGCGAGGCCGTCGGCCTGGCCTCCCCTTCGACCGTCCATGCGCACCTCGCAAACCTCGAGCGGGCCGGGCTGCTCAAGCGCGACCCGACGAAGCCGCGCGCGCTCGAGTTGACGAGCCGCCGTGAGCGGCAGCAGCCGGCTGCCCGCGCGGACGATGTCCACCGCCTCCCGCTCGTGGGCGAGATCGCCGCCGGCGGGCCGCTGCTCGCCGAGGACAACGTCGAGGACTACGTCGCGGTGCCCGAGACGCTCGCGCGCGGAGACGGAGAGGAGTTCCTCCTGCGCGTCAAGGGCGAGTCGATGATCCAGGCCGGCATCCTCGACGGCGACTTCGTCGTCGTGCACCGGCAGCAGGACGCGCGGGACGGCGAGATCGTCGCGGCGCTCGTCGGCGCCGACGAGACGGCTGACGAGGCGACTGTCACGCGCCTCTTCCGGGATGGCGGACGCGTGCGGCTGCAGCCGGAGAACGACTCGCTCGACCCGATGTATCCCGAGCACGTCGAGCTGCTCGGCGTGGTCACGGGGGTGTTCAGGCGCCTGTGAGCGAGTTGCGACAGCTGAATCGCACGCTCGAGCAGGAGCTGAACGCGCTGCTCCGCGGGGCGAGCCTCGAGTGCCTCGTCTGCGGCGAGTTCGTCCTGCAGCGGCACGGCGCGGTCTTCTGCCCGGAGTGCGGGTCGGAGATCGCGGCCGGGAACGCCGCAGGATCGCGGCTACAATTGGGCTCGCAGGCCGGGTGACCGCGGGCCGGCCTCCGGGCCGGCTCGAGGAAAGTCCGGACACCGCAGGGCAGGACGCTGGGGAAATCCCAGGCGGCGAAAGCCGACGGAAAGTGGCACAGAAAGGAGACCGCCAGCGGCGATAACGCTCTCCGGAGACGCCGAAGGTAAGGGTGAAAAGGTGGGGTAAGAGCCCACCAGCGCCGCGGTGACGCGGCGGCTGGCCAAACCCCGTCCGGTGCAAGGCAAAACAGGCTCCAGTGACGCGGCCCGCGTAGGAGCCGGGTGTGCCGCTCGAGCCGTCGGGAAACCGGCGGCCCAGAGGGATGGTCACCCTCGACAGAATCCGGCTTATAGGTCTGCTACGGGAAAACCTTGCATTTGCAGGGTTTTCCTATTGCGGGCTCGACGGCCGTGCATCACCGGTGCATCACGAGCCTCCTGGTGAGGCTCGCGATTCGCGAGATCCCATGACCGCGAGGCTGCATCGGCAGGAAGCCTATGCGGCCGCTGCGCCGGCACGGGTTCGGAAACGCGTTCCGCGCCATGCGGCGACGCGGTCATGCCTCTGCCACGCGCCGCTACTAGCGCGCCTGAGTCGCGCCGGCCGCGAGGCGGAAGACGCGTCGCCGGCCGGGGAGGCCCCTGAGCTCGTGCTCTCCCGTGTCCTCGAGCTGGAGGTCCGATCCCTCGAGCAGGCTCGCGGCCGGCGCGGAGACCAGTACTTCACCAGGTTGGGCCAGCGCGGCGATGCGGGTGACGGCATGGACGGCCACGCCCCGGACATTGCCGGCGTGGCGCTCGACCTCGCCCGAGTGCACGCCCGCGCGGATCTGCAGACCGTCCTGCTGGGCGCGGTCTCTAATCGCACCGGCGCACCTAACCGCTCGCGCGGCGCCGTCGAAGACAGCCAGGAAGCCGTCGCCAGTCGTCGTCACTTCCAGGCCGCGGAAGCGGTCGAGCTCACGCCGCACACCGTCTCCGTGGCGCGCCAGCAGCTCCTTCCACGCGAAGTCGCCCAGTCGCACGGCCACGTCCGTCGAGCCGACGATGTCGGTGACGAGCAGCGTCGCGACAACGCGCTCGCCGGACTCAGGCGGCTTGGCCCACCCGCGAACCCCCGTGAACTCGATCGTCACGTACGGCTCGTCGCCCACGACCCTCGAGTCGTGGCCTGGCGGGATGTCGAAGGCCTCGCCCTCACGGATGATCCGGCGCGCCCCGTCCTCCATCTCGATCTCGACCTGTCCGGACACGACGATGCCCTGGTGATGGTGCTGACACGTCGCGGTGCCGGCGACCGGCCGCACATGCTCGGACCAGCTCCACCCCGGCTGGTGGACGGTTCGCGCGACGTACACCTCCCCGAGCACGACGACCTGTACCTCGATTAGCGGCAACGTCACGAGCTCGTCCGGCTCTTCAAATGATCTGGCCACGATGCCCATCGACGCGAGCATACGGACGCGGCGGCGTCAGAAGTGTCGCCAGATCGGAGCCGGCGACCATCCTTCACCACGATCCGTGTTCGCTCGGAAAGGCGATGCTTACAGAGCGACGACCAGGACGGCGACATCGACCAGCCCGACGCGCTCGGCGACCTCGCGGATGATCAGCGCCGGCAGCTCGGTCTGCGAGACGCCCGCTCGTCGTCCAACGCAGGAGCGAACGACGGGAGCCGGAGAGTGCTCCTTGCATGGAGAGCAGCGGCGGCGGCTGGAGCGGCCGGTGGAGCGATCATTGCTGCACCCGCCAGCGAGGGTATAGCGACCCTGAGTCGTACGGACGGGTGTCCCAGCCTCCTTACTGCCGCCGTTCTCCGACCCGACGACACGGCCTCAGCCGAACACTCGCTCCGGGTCGTACTTCTCCTTCACGAGCCGCACGCGCTCGAGGTTGGCGCCCCAGTAAGCGCGGTGCTCGTCGGGTAGGTCCGTATCGGGGAAGTTCGCGTACACGCCGCCCGAGCCGGAGGGGTGCACGAGCTCCCATGAGTCCGACAGCCAGGCGCGCGCGGCGTCGGTCGCGGCGGCGTCGAAGCCGGCCGGGACAACTACCGAGTGCTCGAGCAGGAACAGCTCCTTGCGGTGTGGGAACGCGGTGGCGTTCGCAGGCACGCGGTTATAGGCGCCACCCCAGGGCATGAAGTCGAGCTTCCGCGCCTCCCCGGGCCGGCGTTCCCGGACGAAAAGATCCACCAGCGCCTCGACCGCGCCGGCCGGCAGCGGCTCGCGGAAGAACTCCGACTTCATGTACGGGCGGCCGT
>JBKPFP010000191.1:0-4572 GCA_046744435.1 Actinomycetota bacterium
ACCGCGTAGAACGTCGAGCGCTCGTGCGCCAGAACGGCGCCGCCGTTCGCAGAGATCTCGAGCGCCTTGTGCGTCAGATCGACCGCGGCGACCACCGAGGCGGCGCCGGTCAGCACGCCGAGAGAGCGGATCACTCCGGGAGTATGCTCAGACCGTGCTCAGCTTCGGCGTCACCGTCATGCCCGACCCGCCGTACACGCGGCTGGTCGACCTGATGAAGCAGGCCGAGAGCCATGGTTTCGAGTACGGCTGGACGTACGACTCGCACATCCTCTGGCAGGAGTCGTACGGGACGCTGCCGCTCGTCGCGGCGGCCACCGAGAAGATCAAGCTCGGGCACTGCGTCACGAACCCGGGCATCCGCGAGCCGACGATCACGGCCAGCTGGTACGCGACCATGCAGGACGTCTCGAACGGCCGCATGGTGATGGGCATCGGCCGCGGCGACTCGTCGCGGCGCGTGGTCGGGCTGAAGCCGGTGAGAGTCGCCGAGTTCGAGCAGTCGCTGCGCATGGTCAAGGAGCTGATGAACGGCCGCGCGGTGGACTGGAACGACAAGGAGCTGAAGCTGGAATGGGTGCGCAAGGAGCTGCCGCCGATCCCCATGCACGTGGCCGGCTACGGCCCGCGCGCGCTCGGCGTCGCCGGACGGGTCGGCGACGGCGTCATCATCCAGCTCGCCGACCCGCACATCATCCAGTGGATCATGGACACGGCCAGGAAGGCCGCCGAGGAGGAGGGCCGCGACCCCGACGCGCTCGAGTGCATCGTCTGCGCCCCGAGCCACGTCACGGGCGACCTCGCCGAGGCGCGCGAGCAGGTGCGCTGGTTCCCGGCGATGGTCTCGAACCACGTCATGGACCTGATCGAGCGCTACGGGGCCGACTCGGACGAGATCCCGGCCGCGCTGACCGACTACGTCAAGGCGCGCAAGTTCTACGACTACAAGGAGCACAGCCGCGTCGGCGCGAAGCACGGCGAGTTCGTCACGGACGAGATCTGCGACCGTTTCTGCGTCCTCGGTACGCCCGAGCAGGCGACCGAGAAGCTGAAGGAGCTCGAGTCGATCGGCGTCGACCAGTTCAACGTCTACCTGATGACCGAAGGCCAGGAGCAGACGCTCGAGACCTACGGCAAGGAGATCATCCCCCGCTTCGCCGCAGTCGCGGCTTAGGGCAGCCAGCCCTCGCGGTATCTGGTCAGCTTGCCGTCCGGGAAGCGCGCGTAGGCCTCGTCCCGGTCGGTCGTTTCCTGCTCGACGCCGGCGCCATGCCGCAGCGCCGCCTCGTCCACTGTGTAAGCGCCCCAGTCCGGGCCGGCCGAGAGGGTTCGAGCGCCGACGGCAACGATCACGCACGGCGCGTCTTCGGCGCCGACGATCGTGTGCTCCGTCGCGGCTGGGCAGTGCGCGAGGTCCCACGGCCGGAGTAGGCGCTCCTCGCCCTCGACGATCAGCAGCGCCTCGCCCGAGAGCACGAGGAAGTCCTCCTGGTCGTTCTCGCGGTGATACATCCCCATCGGCTCGCCCGGCCCGAGGATCGTGATGTTGATCCCGAGCTGCGTGAAATCCAGCGCGTCCTCGCGACCGGCGCCCTCGAACTCGCACAGAACGCCGCGGCCCTTGCGCTCCCACCAGGCCGCTTCGTGCGCGTTGAGGACGAACCACCCCTCGCCGAGGGGGACGAGCCCGTTCTCCGTCGACTCGAGACGCGCTTCAGCGACCATCGTGGCCCTAGGGCAGCCAGCCCTCGCGGTATCCGCTCACTCCCCGCCGACGGGGGTCGAAGCGCGCGTACGCCACGTCCGCGTCGCTCGTCTCCTCTTCGACGCCGGCGCCGTGGCGGAGCGCGGCCTCGTCGACGGTGTAGCCGCCCCAGTTCGGGCCCTCCGAGCGGTCGCGCGCGCCGACCGCGAGCACCACGCAGTGGGTGTCGCCGGCGCCGACGATCACGTGGTTCGTCCCGGCCGGGCAGTGCACGAAGTCCCATTGCCGGAGCGGCCGCTCCTCGCCCTCGACAATCGCGAGCGCCTCGCCGGCGAGCACGAGGAAGTCCTCCTGGTCGGCTTCCCAGTGGTACATGCTCATCGGCTGGCCGGGCTCGAGGATCGTGAGGTTGATGCCGAGCTGCGTGAAGTCGAGCGCGTCCTCGGAGCCGAACCCCGCGAACTCGCAGAGGTAGCCACGACCTGGGCGGTCGTGCCAGGGAGCCTCGCGCGCGTTGACGACGAACCAGCCCTCGCCCATCGGGACCAGGCCGTGCTCCGTCTGCTCGAGCCGCGCCTCAGGAACCGCCATCGCGCTCGTCCTCGTAGATGCCCTCGCCGGTCGCCGGATTGAAGAAGTGCAGGCGGTCGGTGTCCACGGTCAGCTCGATCTTCTCACCCTCCTGCGCGTTCGTGTGCCGGTCGAGCCGCGCGACGAAGAGGCTGCCCTGGCCCGTCGCCAGCTGCTCGGTCGCCTCGATCGCGTCCTCGCCGATGGCTGCGGCGACGTCCTGGCCGCGAACCGGCCGCCCACCCGAGCCGAAGTGGACGAAGACCTCCGAGCCCATGTCCTCGCGGATGTCGACGACCGCCGACAGCCGCCCGCCCGCCGAGTCGCCCGCGATCGACGCGTCCTCCAGGTCCTCGGGGCGGATGCCGAGGATCAGCGGCTTGCCCTCGAAGCGCGCAAGGCCCGGCCGCGCCGAGAGCACGCTGTCGCCGATCGCCACCCGGTGCTCACCGAACTCGGCATGCAGCCGCCCGTTCTCGCGCATGACGTCGGCGCCGACGAGGTTCATCGCCGGCGAGCCGATGAACTCGGCGACGAAGAGGTTCCGCGGATGGTCGTAGAGCACCTGCGGCTTCTCGAACTGCTGCAGGACGCCGTCCCTCAGGACCGCGACCCGGTCGCCGAGCGTCATCGCCTCCACCTGGTCGTGCGTGACGTAGATCGTGGTCACGCCGAGGTCGCGCTGGATGCGGGCGATCTCAGCGCGCATCTCGACCCGGAGCTTGGCGTCGAGGTTCGAGAGCGGCTCGTCCATAAGGAACGCCTGCGGCTCGCGCACGATCGCGCGGCCCATCGCCACGCGCTGGCGCTGCCCGCCCGAGAGCGTGCGCGGGCGCTTGCGCAGCACGTCCTCCAGCCCGAGCACGCGTGCGGCGTCGCGCACCCGCCGGTCGATCTCGCTCTTTTCCAGCTTCCGCAGCTTGAGCCCGAAGGCCATGTTCTTGTAGGCCGACATGTGCGGGTAGAGCGCGTAGTTCTGGAAGACCATCGCGATGTCGCGGTTCTTCGGCGGCAGGTTGTTGACGACGCGGCCCCCGATCCTCACCTCGCCCTCGGTGATCGGCTCGAGGCCCGCGACCATGCGCAGCGCGGTCGTCTTCCCGCAACCGGAGGGCCCGACGAAGACGACGAGCTCGCCGTCGCCGATCTCGAGATCGAGGGACTTCACGGCCTTCGTCCCGTCCGGATAGACCTTGGTCAGCTGCTCCAGCGTGATCTCCGCCACGAAGAGCCGCAGTTTTCCATAAGGCACCGCTTGCGGTGCCGACCGCCAGGGCGCGCGGCTCCGCCGCGTGCCCGTCTGAACTGACCGGTCGACACGCCGGTCGGAACTACCACGGTTATAGGATCCTCGCGCCGTGGAGGCGGTCGCCGAGGCCCGGGCGCCCAGGGGGCGATGGCGCGACGTACTCGAGCAACGTCGCTTTCTCGCGCCGCTCCTGATCACCCCGGCCGTCCTCTACATCACGCTGCTGATCGGCGCGCCGCTCGGCCTGGCGATCTACCTCAGCTTCACCGACGCGACGGCTGGCTCGCTGACAGGCGAGTGGGTCGGCCTGAATAACTACACCGACGAGTGGCAGAGCGAGAACTTCCGGCGGGCGTTCCGCAACACGATCCTCTTCACGATCGTCTCGCAGGCGATCGTCCTCGTTGGCGCGGCGATCCTGGCCCACTTCCTCATCCGCCCCTTCCGCGGGCGCTGGTTCCTCCGCTTCCTCATCCTGCTCCCCTGGGCGGCGCCGGTCGCGCTCGGCACGCTCGGCTGGTTCTGGATCTTCGAGTCGACGCTTTCCGTCGTGAACTGGACGCTCGTCCGCTTACAGACCGGCCCGCTCGACGCGCTCGGGATCGACCTGATCGACCCGCTCGACCCGCCGCAGTGGCTCGGCCGCCCGAACCTGGCGATGGCCTCGATCATCGCCGTCCATTCGTGGCGGATCCTCCCCTTCGCGACCGTCATCTTCATCGCCGGCCTGGCCTCGATCCCGCCCGAGGTCGACGACGCCGCGAAGGTCGACGGCGCAACGGGGATCAGGAAGCTGATCTACGTCACGTTGCCGCTGCAGCTGCCGATCGCGCTCGTCGCGCTCCTGTTCGGGATCGTCTTCACTGCGACCGACATCACCGTCGTCTACATCCTCACGAACGGCGGGCCCTTCAACCAGACGCAGATGCTGCCGATGTGGGCCTTCCAGACCGGCATCCGCAGCAGCTCGCTAGGCGAGGGGGCCGCGATCTCGCTCTACCTGCTGCCGATCCTCGTGCTCGTCTCGGTGGCCATGCTCTGGTTCGCG
>JBKPFP010000141.1:0-1446 GCA_046744435.1 Actinomycetota bacterium
TCGGACGACGACGTTCTGGTTGCGCTCGACCCGCTCGAAGGTGCCGCGGGCAAGAATGAGCGGCTCGCCGCGGACGATCGCGCGGTGCCGTTCGTAGACCGGCGGCGGGACGATCAGGTTCATCTGCCCGAACTCGTCCTCAAGCAGCATGAAGACGACGCCGTTCGCTGTGGCCGGGCGCTGACGGGCGACGGCCATCCCAGCCACGGCCACCCGCGCCTTGTCCGGTGCCTGACACAGGTCTTGGCTCGAAAGGACAGTCGCAGGCAGATGCGGGCGCAAGAGCTCCAGCGGATGCACGCCGACGGAGAGGCTCGTCCGCCGGTAGTCGGCCAGCATCCGCTCCCACGGGGTCTGCTCCGGGAGCTCGGGCGTCTCCGCGGTCGGGTCGAGCGGGAGCGCGAGCTGCCTTTCGCTGCCGCCGGAGCCGGGCACGCTCTCCGAGCGCGGCGCGAGCCCCTGCTCCCAGAGCAGCGCCCGGCGGGACTCGCCCAGGGAGTCGCAGGCTCCTGAGGCGAGCAGGCTCTCCAGTCCTTCCCGGGACAGCGGCGCGCGCTGGACGAGCTCGACGACGCTCCGGAAGGGCCCGCCACGATCACGCTCCGCGGCGAGCGCCTTCGCGTCCTCCTCGCCGACCCGCTCGACGTACTCGAAGCCGATGCGCACGGCGCCGTCCTCGATCGAGCACTTCGCCCCGCTGAGGTTGACGTCCGGCGGCCGCACCTCCACCCCGCGTCGCTGAGCGTCGCGGACGAGGCTCGCCGGCGGGTAGAAGCCCATCGGCTGGGCGTTGAGGAGCGCGCACAGGAACTCCGCCGGGTAGTAGTGGCGCAGCCAGGCCGACTGGTAGGCGAGCAGGCCGAACGCGGCCGCGTGCGACTTCGGGAAGCCGAATCCGGAGAAGCCCACGAGCTTGTCGTAGACCTCGTGCGCCGTCCGCTCGTCGACGCCCTTGCCTTCGGCGCCGTCGACGAAGCGCTCGCGAAACGCCTCGATCGCGGCCTCGCTCCGCTTGCGGCTCATCGCACGGCGCAGGCCCTCCGCCTCCCCCACGCTGAATCCGGCGAGCGCGATCGCCACCTCCAGCACCTGGTCCTGGAAGACGACGACGCCGAGCGTCTCCCGCAGTGGCTCGGCGAGCAGCGGATGGTCGACCGGCGGTACGAAGTCCGGGTCCTCGCGCAGCCGCTGGCGATGCTCGATGAACGGGTGCACGGCCTTGCCCTGGATCGGCCCGGGCCGGACGAGCGCGACCTGGATCGTCAGGTCGTCGAGGTTCTCGGGGCGCGTGCGCAGAAGGCTCTGCATCTGCGCCCGGCTCTCGATCTGGAAGTCGCCGATCGTGTCGGCGCGCTGGATGTCGTCGTAGACCGCCTCGTCGACGAGGTCGATGCGGGAGAGATCGATCGTCTCGCCGCGCAAGTTCGCGATCTGGACGACGCAGTC
>JBKPFP010000373.1:0-3946 GCA_046744435.1 Actinomycetota bacterium
TTGCTGACCTCGCCTTTAGCTTGAATACCGGACCCTGCTGAATCACAGTCGAACCTCCTCGATCGACAACGAGATCGAGGAATCAGACCCGCGCAGCAACCATGACCACCGCGCGTCCAGAGAGGGGGTCAGCGGTTCGAGTCCGCCAGAGGGCTCAGCAAAGGCGGCACGCCGAGAGGTGGCGGACGCACCGGCTACCCGGCCAACTCACCACCGAGGACGCCGCGAGACGTTCACGGTGACGGCAACGTCGATAGCCACCGGTAGGGGGCCGTTCGCGGCAACTCGATGTTCGGCTCAAGGTCTCCGTAGACCAGCTGGCCGAGCGGCGATTGGAGCAGGGTGTACGGGAATCCGAGCTCGATTCGACTCGCCTCCTCGAGCGATGAGATGTGCTCCGGCGCGAGCTCCAGCTCGAGGCTCCCGAGGACGTCCTGAAGCTGCTCGTGCTTGCGCACGCCGACGATCGGGATGATCCGCTCTCCGCGCTGCCGCACCCATGCGATCGCCACCTGTGCCGAGGTTGCGCCGAGCTCGTCGGCGATGCGGTCGGTGTGGCGCGCGATCTCGAGGTTCCGCTCGGTGAGGCGCATCGCGTTGCGGTCGGCGCGCTTCGTGTCCTGGGGAGCTTCAGCGGAGTGGCGGCTGTACTTGCCGGTGAGGACGCCGCCGCCCATCGGTGCCCACGCGGTCACCGACAGCCCAAACGCATCTGCCACCGGCAGGAGTTCGCGCTCACCCGTGCGCTCGATCAGGCTGTACTCGAGCTGTATGGCGACGAAGGGACTCCAGCCGCGGAGAGCTGCCAGCGTGTTCGCCTGCGAGGCAATCCAGGCGGGTGCGTCGGAGAGAGCGACGTAGTTGACCTTGCCGGCTCGAACCAGTTCATCGAGCCCACGCATGACCTCCTCGACCGGCGTCGCGTAGTCCCAGGCGTGCACGAACAGAAGATCGAGGTAGTCAGTGCGCAGGCGCCTCAGGCTGGCCTCGACCGACTGCCGCATGTTCTTGCGCGAGTTTCCGGCCGCGTTCGCATCGCCGTCGCGCATCGCCAGCGTGTACTTGCTCGCCAAAACCCAGCGGTCGCGCTCGGAGCCGAGGAACCTGCCGACGATCTCCTCGGACTGTCCCTCGTTGTACTTGTTCGCGGTGTCGATGAAGTTCCCGCCCGCCTCGGCGTAGGCGGCGAGGATGCGGTGGCTCTCCTCCTCGCCGGCTCCGAAGCCCCAGGCGTCGCCGAAGCTCATCGTGCCTAGGCACAGCTCCGATACGCGGAGCCCGCTCGGACCCAGAAGCTTGTATCGCATCGGTATGCCCTTTCTCTACAGGTGCCGGCCGGCCCTAGGGCAGGACCTGCACCTCGATGACGTCCTCGGGGGCGAGCGTGATCCCGAGCGCCGCGTGCGACATCCGCACTGCCTCCGGGCTCGGCGCCTCGGTGTAGCAGTAGGTCTCCTCGGCTCCGATGAAGACGTTCAGCCCCTTCTCGCCGAACTCGTCGGCCCGGCCGCTGCGCAGACGCTCGATGATCTCGGCCACGAGCTCGGGCGGCATGTTCGGATTGGTCGGGTGGCGGTCCAGGTAGCGCGGCATCTCGGGCTCCCCTTCGTCGAATGCTCTCGCTCGAGCCCCGACGATAGGCTCAGCCGATGCTGCCGTCATCGGACAGTCGTGCCAACTTTCGCGCGTACGCCGCGTGGTCCCTTCGTACCACGCGCGGCTCAGATCAGCTCATGCTCGAACGCGAACGCGGTGGCGGCGGCGCGCGACGACACGCCCAGCTTGCGGAAGATGTTCTGTAGGTGCCGGCGCACGGTGTGGTCGCTGATGACGAGCTCGGCGGCGATCGCGTGATTGCTCTTTCCGGCGGCGACCAA
Organism: Actinomycetota bacterium; assembly: GCA_046744435.1. Classification (GTDB taxonomy): domain Bacteria; phylum Actinomycetota; class Thermoleophilia; order Gaiellales; family Gaiellaceae; genus VAXT01. The sequence goes on from JBKPFP010000373.1 coordinate 1,878, forward strand.
GCGCAGCACCTGCAGCTCGCGTGCTGTCAGCCCATGTGCGTCACTCGCGGCGCCGGGGCTGATGACCGAGTCGACGATGGCCCGGTCTGGGCGTGCTCCCAGTTGAGCGAAGACGGCACGAGCAGCTTCCAGCTCTAGGACGGCCGTATCGTCGTCTCCGAGGGAGCGGCAGGCCGTCCCGGCGAGCACCTGTACCCGAGCCGCCTCGTACGGCGCCTCGAGCTCGTGCCACAACTGCCAGGCACGGCGAAGCGCGACGAGGGCGGCGCGGGCATCGCCCTCGGCCAGCGCCACGGCTCCCCGTGCGTGCGCGGACATCGCCGTGAGCACATCGCTGCCTTGGCGGTCCGCGACCTCCTCGAGCTCGCCGCATGCCGAGCGTGCAGCGTCGCGGTCACCAACGGCGAGCATGATCTCGACCTGCGCCGGCAGCAGAGCCGCACGCTTCAGCCGCTGCGCAGTCTCGCTCAACGCCCGGCGGATCGCAGCCGCCGCGGCGTCCCGGTTCCCCTGGGCCAGACGCAAGAGAGCCAGGCCCGGCTGCGGCTCACGCCCGAACTGGCTTGCCGAGCGGTAGGCGGACTCGGCGGCCGCGAAATCGCCCCGCAGACGATGAACCTCGCCCTGCCGATACGCGGCGTGGCCGAGAGCCCGTTGATTCAAGACTCCCTGCGTGAACCGCTCGCCGACGAGACGCGCTTCCTGCAGCGCGTCCTGCCAAGCGCCGGCCAACGTCATGATCTCGGCGCGGTGCACCAGGCATAGACCCTGGTGCGTCACCATGTCGGGCTGCTGTTCGCACCAGCGCGTCAGGGCGGCGGTCCACTCGCGCGCGCGGCGGAGTTCGTATACGTCGCGGCAGAACGCGATCGTGTTGCAATAGACGAGGCCCGCGACGACCGGCGACAACTCCCCCGCGGTAACCGCCACCATCGTCTCGTCCACCAAGCGCAGACCCTCCGCGACCCGCCCCTGCTTGACAAGGGCGTGACCCTGTTCCATGAGGGCGATCGCGACCAGATCCGGATCGCCGAAGCGCTCACCGATCTCCCCCGCCTGTGCCGCGGTCGCGTGCGCGGCCTCGTGATCGCCGCTGAACACGTGCTCCAAGACGAAGGGAATCAAGAGGTAGCCTCGCTCGACGCAGTCCCGCTCTTCGCGGTCGAGCAACCGCTGGCCGCGAGCGAACCATCCCATCGCAGGCGCGGTCTCGCCGCGGAAGAGCAAGTTGTGGCCGATCCACCAGGCACAGCGCGCCGCACGCGGCGCGTCGCCGGCATCCAGGTGGGCGTGATGGGCGCGCTCGAGGGCGCGCACGTAATCGACGTCGCGGCCCAGCATGTACGCCGACCTCGCGAGCAGCTCGAGGTCCTCCGCGCCCAGCGGGGCCGCCGCATCGGCACCAGCCAGAGACTCGTAGGCGTCCCCCCACGCACGGCTCGCGTAAGACGCACGGCCCCGCTCGAGCTCTCCGAGGCCAACCGCCACGCCTACTCCGGCAGGGTCAGCGGCGAGATCACGGTTCCCGCCTCAGGCACGGCGCTGGGACCTGGCCGATCCACCGGATGAGTATTGCCGACAACTCTCTTCAGGAACGCCGCGAGATGCACCACTTGTGCGTGCTGCCTACGGCGGCATCCGTCGTTCGTTTTGAGAACAGACAACGCGCCGCGGGTACCAGACGGGTACATCAGCGAGAGCACGCGCGGTCACGGGCGGGCACTGCCGACACATTCCGAATGGCCGATTTGCAGGACAAACGTGTCCGCGAATGACCGCGCGTGTACGCCGTTACCGCCTCTGGACTTCCATGGTAAGGAGGGGGTCGACGGTTCGAGTCCGTCAGAGGGCTCTGCAAAAACCCCGGAAATCGGCGCTTCTTCGTCGGATGAACTTGCTCCTGGTACATCGTGCGGTGGGTATGGAGCCCTGTATGGAGCTTTCAGGCCGAGAACTTGTACTTCCGCCCTGGCGGGTCGAAGGTCGGATCGGTCAGGAGTCGCAAGCCGCCGACTTCGATCAGCACCGTCGGCCCGCCTATGTGCGTCAGGCGGAGGTCACTCATGCAC
>JBKPFP010000028.1:0-3338 GCA_046744435.1 Actinomycetota bacterium
CGGCGATCTCGAGCGGTTCAAGCAGCTGATCGAAAACCGCGGCGAAGAAACGGGCGCCTGGCGGGGCGAGGTGCGGGAGGGCGAAACGAGGTAGGGGGCCAACAGGTGCGCGCCGGTCGGCCGAGTCACCCTAGGCCTGCCGCAGCCAGGAATACAAGTCGCCGTCATAGACCTGTCTCGACGGCAGCTAGACGGCAGAACTCTCGAAACCGCGTCCTGGAGCGATGCGAGGCAGGGAGCAGAATCAGAACTCGAGCCCGCTCCGGAAGCCAGTTCCCGCTCGCCCGCATCAGCCGTCCGAGCTCAGCGCCAGGCATGAGATGATCGGAAGGGAACCCCTCCCTCCCCGTCCCGAGCGGACGAAGCGGAAGGAGTGCGGTCATGGATCGACGAGCGTGGCTCGACGCTCAGCGCATGAGCGCCGAGGAGCAATACGACCGGCTCGACTCACCAACCTACGACGAGGGTCCGATCACGCCGACCCATCGGCGGTTCGTCGAGCAGGTGATCGGGTCGTGTCCACCTGATGGCACGATCCTCGACGCTTCGTGCGGTACCGGCCGCTATTTCGAGCTGGTGCTGGCGACCGGCCGAACCGTGGTCGGGATCGATCAGTCGGCCGGCATGCTCGCCCGGGCACGCGCGAAGCATCCCGACGTCGTGCTCGAGAAGGTCGGCCTCCAGGAGCTCGAGTTCGACGGCGCATTCGACGCCGCGATGTGCATCGACGCACTGGAGTTCGTCTGCCCGGAAGATTGGCCCCGAGTTCTCGCCAGGTTGCATCAGGCCGTCCGCGGCAGCGGTCTCATCTACCTGACCGTCGAGCGGATCGACCCCGCCGAGATCGCGAGCGCCTTCGCCGAGGCAAGGGCCGCGGGACTGCCAGTCGTCCGCGGCGAGAGCATCCGGCGCGGCGGCGCCTATCACTATTACCCGACGCTGGATCGTGTCTCTCGCTGGCTGGCGGCCGAGGCCCTCGAGATCGTCGACGAAGGGATCAGCCGAGCCCGGACCTACGGCTACCTCCACATCCTGGCTCGCGGCCGAGAGGAACGGTGAGCGTCCAAGTCCCCCGAACGAGGGATGCCCGTGCGAGCCGGAAGTCGGACAATGGCGGCCTTGTCAGTTCTAGCCGCACCGGACCCAGTGAGCCCTGAGCTCGTGCTCGTGTCTCCGCCCGAGGCGGCGCGCATCGCCCGCCTTCTCCTTCCCGAGCGGCCGCAGCCGGCGGTCCCCCAGCAACATGCGGAGCCCGCCGGCCCGCGGCCGATCGAGCTCGTCGTCGCTTATCTCATCTGCTTCGCCGCGACGATCGGGCCGATGACGGCGTTCCTGATCGCTCGCTGACTCACGGCCTGTCCCACGGGTGGTCCAGCGCCGTCGCGAGCGCGCGGGCGCCGTCGCGCACCACCGGCTCGCCGTGCGTGACGTGCGCGCCACGCACAGCAGGAAGATCGGCGCGTCACGTGAGAGGTCGGCGACGTGCTCCACGAGGTCGACGAAGACGGGCTCCGACCACTGCAGGTCGTCGATCACAACGACCTGTGGCCGCTCGGCGGCGCGGGCCTCGAGCAACCGCCGGAACGCGAGCTGGGTCTCGGGCGGTGATGTGCCGATCACGGCGTCCGGCTCGACGTCGATCGCGATCAGCATCTCGACGAGGGGCCAGTAGGTGATTCCATCGCCGTACGAGAGGCAGCGCCCGCGCAGCACCTCGGCCGAGCTGCCCACGCGGTCGAGGAAGTCGGCGACGAGGCGCGACTTGCCGATCCCGGCCGGGCCGAGCAGCGTGAAGAGCCGGCACGTGCGGTCGGCGATCACGTCCTCGTAGTCGCGCCAGAGCCGCTGGCGCTCGCGCTCGCGGCCGACGAGGGGCGTCCCGAAGTCCCGTGCAAGCGACTGAGCGCCGGCGACGACCTCGAGCAGGCGAAAGGCTTCGACCGGATCCGACTTCCCCTTGAGGGCGAACGGCTCGACGGGCTCGAACCGGACGGCATCGCGCACGAGCAGCCGCGTCTCGACACCCATGAGGGCCTCCCCGGGCGCGGCCGCCTGCTCGAGGCGGGCGGCGACGTTGACGGCGTCGCCGGTGACGAGCGTCTCCCCCTGTCCGCCGACGACGACCTGACCCGTGTTGACGCCGATGCGGGCTTCGAGCCCGTGCTCGGCGATCGGTGCGCATTTCCGAAGCGGCGCGGACCGCGCGCAGGGCGTCGTCCTCGTGCGAGACCGGTATCCCGAAGACAGCCATGACCGCATCTCCCGCGAACTTCTCCACAACCCCGCCGTGCTGCTCGACGATCGCGCGGAGGTCCTCGAAGTGGCGGTGCATGCGGGCGCGCAGCGCCTCCGGGTCGGTCGACTCGCCGAGCGCGGTCGAGCCGACGAGGTCGCGGAAGAGGACGGTGACGACCTTGCGCTGCTCGCGCGCCACCTCTGTGGCAGAGAGCGGCGCCCCGCAGGCATTGCAGAAGCTCGCGTCCTCGGGATTCTCGTGTCCGCAGCTCGGGCAGGGAACCATTGGCGGAGTCTAGGGCCGAGCTTGCTCCGGGATAACCCGCGGGGCCACTTGCCGGACGGCCAGCGGCTTGGAGTCGGGATGGCCCCGGGAGGAATCGAACCTCCGCACGCGGATTCGAGTCCGAGGAAGCTTTACGCGTCTTTACGCGTCGAAATGCAGGGAGTCCTGTTTTCCCCTGTTTGAAGCGGTTATAGGGCTAGTGGGTACAGGAATCCGATTGCAGCAAATGCGGCCAGCGGAGCCGAGTCTGTACGCAATCTGTACGCACATAGACGAGAGGCGAAGTTGCCTTCGCCTCTCTCCCTGAAAGGCTCCTAACGAGAGGAACCTGTCGCCTCGAACATAGCAGCGTCATCTTGGGGGATCTTTAGCCGAATGACTAGACATGATCAGAGATTTCCTGGTTGCGGTCGCTGCGCACGCGTTCGTACTCGGCCTGGTCTGGTTCATCCAGTCGCTCTAGCCATGTCGGGAAAGGCCACGTGTGGCCGCACAACGCCCCTGCCTACCGTTCGGGATGGGCCGGCGAGAGGCCGGGAAGCGCTCGCAGCGCGCCGAGGGTTCGACGCGGCCGCCGGCCCCTAGTCCCAACGAGGATTCTCCCGCTCGCCAAATGGCCGGGCCGGAAAGGGCGGAGCCCCACGCCTTCGGTAAAAGACACGGGGCTCCGTGTGAAACCGCGTTAGCGGCCGCAGTTGTGATTCGGTGGGGGCGGCGGCTGGTGTCCGGGACAGCCGTGGTTGCTCCCGGGGCCACCTCCGGCGTCTGCCCCCGCGAAGGGCACACCGACACCGAGGAGGATGCCGGCAAAGAGACT
>JBKPFP010000061.1:0-5320 GCA_046744435.1 Actinomycetota bacterium
GCGATGTCGTCGCCGAACCGGTCTCGTAGCTCGCGGCAGACCTCATAGCCGCTTACTTCGGTGAGGTTGACCTCAAGCAAGACAAGCGCGGGTTGGAGCTGCTTCGCCGTCTCCAGAGCCTCGCGACCATTCTGCGCCTGCTGCGTTTCGTAGCCCATGCGCGCGAGCAGCCTCGCGAGCTGACTGCGAGTACCGGTGTTGCGATCGACGACGAGAATCAAGCGACTCATGCTTAGCCTTAACCCGCAGTCCGGCTTGCTTGATTTCTAGCGGGTTCAGGCAATTAGGGCAAGCCCCTGGGGCGATGGCCCCAGTCTTTCCACAGCAATTGCAGTAGGGACAAAACAGCGTAAATCGCCTCTGTTCGCGCGCCCCACAGCGTCCTAACGTCAAGGGCTGTGGACGAGGCCGCTCGTCCTGTGGAAGAGCCGTTTCCACCTTGAGAGGAGGGTGAACTGAGAAAGACCTCACGACGCGCGTACCTGTTTGGGGTAGGCGCGCCACGACCAACGTCCTACGAACGAAGGAGGTAATTGGGGATGGCAACACGAATCCTCGGGCCGACGGGCAGCCGGCGGAGACGCCGTTTCCTGCTCGGGCCCATTCTTTTGGCGACCACACTCCTAGCGCTCTTTGTGGCGGGAGCGGCGCGGGCCGTCCACGATGCTGAATTCCAGTTGGACGGCGACGTCATTGCGAGCACGACGACGAACGTCGGCGGCACGACCCAGCTTCTCGACTGGGACAGCTTCTTCAACGCGTCGGGAACCCCTTTGGCGCTCCCACCAGGCTTCGACGCGTCGACCTTTGATCGCGATTTCGCGACGAACCCGAACGGCACCTTTAACAAGACCGACAGCAGCACGTGGGCGACGGGCAGCAAGGACACGCTGCCTATCACGCCGACGAATTGGCAGTGCAAGCGCGACCAGAACCTCCTGGACAAGAACGACATCATGAACGCCTATGCGGCGTCGTACGCGCCTGCAGGCGGCGATGAGATCCTCTACTTCGCCCTGGAGCGGAACGGCAACTCGGGAGCCGCCAACGTGGGCTTCTGGTTCCTCCAGGATGGGAACGTGAACTGCGATTCGCCGGGCGGGAACACTCCGTTCGCGGGCAGCCACACGACTGGGGATCTGCTGGTGGTGTCCGAGTTCACCAACGGCGGAGTCGTCAGTACGATCAATGTCTACGAGTGGGTGGGCGGACCAAACGGGTCCCTGAATCCCAATCCAGTCGCCAGCGGCGCCGACTGCGAGACGACGACGGTGCCCCCATCGGATGAGGCCTGTGCGACCGTCAACCGGCCTCCTGACGGACCCACCGGCAACGGGACGATCACTACCCCGTGGCTCACGGTGAACAAGTTCAGCGTAGGCCACAGCCTCGAACAACGAGAGTTCTTCGAGGGTGGCATCAACCTTACGGACACCGGCCTCGGTGGCAAGTGCTTCAACACGTTCCTCGCGAGCACCCGCGCCTCGCAGGAGCTGGGCGCGAATCTGCACGACTTCTCCCGCGGCAAGCTCGGACAGTGTCTTTCGAGCACGGTGACGACGCCGCAGACGGGCGCCGGCGGCACGATCCCCGCAGGCGGACTCTCGATCGGCACGGGATCTGTCACCGTAAGAGACCATGCAGAAGTGACGGTGACCGGGTCGACGGACTTCGGCGGCGACGTCACGTTCTTCCTCTGCGGGCCTCTCGCTCTGAACTCGACGAGCAACTGCGCTACGGGCGGCGTCCAGATCGGGTCCGCGGTGCCGGTTACCGGCCCGAGCCCCGCTACGGCGAACTCTGCCGTGACGACACTCACCTCCGTCGGGCGTTACTGCTGGCGTGCGGTGTACTCGGGTGACGGTGACATTCCCGGCTCAAGCGACCCGACGAGTCCTACCGACACGAGCACGACCGAGTGCTTCACGGTCAACCCGGTGACGCCAACGCTCGCGACTCAGGCATCGGGCCCGGTCAGCCTCGGAAATCCGATCAGCGACACGGCGACACTGTCGGGCACGGCGAACGCGCCCGGCACAAACGGGATCGGTCCAGGCGGAACGATCAACGCAACGAACGGAGCCCCGGCGAATGGCACGATCAGCTTCACCGCCTTCGGCCCGAACAACTGCACGACAACCGCCTTCGGTCCGGTCACTAGAGCCGTAAGCGGCGACGGCACCTACCCAACGGCCGCCCAACCGGCGGTCAGCTTCACACCGACCGCGGTTGGCACGTACACCTGGGTCGCCTCCTACAGCGGCGATTCACCGAACACGAACGCCGTGCCGGCGAGCGCGTGTCCGGATCCAACAGGGACCGAGACCGTCCTGGTCACCGACACGACGAGTACGTCGACAGCCCAGAACTGGCTCCCCAACGACTCCGCGACCATCGGGTCAGCCGGCGGGAGCGCTCTGAGCGGCAGTGTCACGTTCACGCTGTACAACAACGGCACGTGTGATCCCGGTGTCGGCGGCGCCAACGTCCTGTATACCGAGGGACCCATCGCCGTCAGCGGCTCATCGCCGCAGACAAGGAGCACCAACAACACGACCGTCAAGGTCTTGGCCTCGGCCACCGTCTCGTGGAGGGCTGTCTACACGAGCGACAACCCCAACGTCGGCGGATCGAGCAGCACGTGCGAGACCACTGTGCTGACGATTACGAACTAACCTCGAACCGCATACAAAGGAGGGAAGCCAGAAGAGAGAGGTCCCGGTGGAAGCCGGGGCCTCTCTCTGCCCGATCAAGGTTTAGGCGTAGACGTCGAAGCTCGTGGAGGCGAGCGAGTTCCAGCCGTCTGGCGGCGGGCGCGCGAGGTGCACGTTCGATCAGCCGGCGGATTCGTGGTCACGTCGATGAGACCTCCTCGTAATTCGGGACGTGGCCGCCGCCCGCGTGGCGCTGTAGGGACAAGGACCATCGTCCGGGTCGGAGAGCTCGATAAGCCCATACAGGGAATCGACCCTTCCGCGGCCGACAAGCGACCGGATTCGTGACCTGGCTCACGAAGCGCGGGGAGCTATCAGGTCGGCTGGTCTACGTCAGATGCAGTTGCGGCTGAGAGCGCGGAGTACGATCCGCGCGTGCAGAAGTACGTTCTCTCCGAGCTCGACTCCGGCGAGCGCGTCATCACGGAGCGGCTGGCACATGTCCGCTCGGTAGCGCTCGGCTACTGGATCGGCGCCGGCTCTCGCGACGAGCGCGACGAGCGCGCCGGCGTCTCGCACTTCATCGAGCATCTCCTGTTCAAGGGCACGGAGCGATACACGGCCCAGGAGATCGCCGAGGTCTTCGACGGCCTCGGCGGCGAATTGAACGCCGCGACGTCGCGCGAGCACACCGTCGTCTACGCCCGGGTTGCCGACCAGCACCTCGAGACGGCGATCGACGTGATGAGCGACATGGTCTTCGCGCCGTCGCTCGCCGAGGTCGACTCCGAACGCGAGGTCGTGCTCGAGGAGATCGCGATGTACGAGGACCAGCCGCAGGAGCTGGTCCACGATCTGATTGCCGAGGCCGTCTTCGGCGACCACCCGCTCGGGCGGCCCGTGATCGGGACGGCCGACGTGATCTCCGAGCTCGACTCGGGCGAGCGGGTCATCACGGAACGGCTGGCGCAGGTTCGCTCCGTCGCGCTCGGCTACTGGATCGGCGCCGGCTCCCGTGACGAGCGCGATGAGCGCGCCGGCGTCTCGCACTTCATCGAGCACCTGCTGTTCAAAGGAACGGACAAGTACACCGCGCAGGAGATCGCCGAGGTCTTCGACGGCCTCGGCGGCGAATTGAACGCCGCGACGTCGCGCGAGCATACCGTCGTCTACGCCCGGGTCGCCGACCAGCACTTCGAGACGGCGATCGACGTGATGAGCGACATGGTCTTCGCGCCGTCGCTCGCCGAGGTCGACTCCGAACGCGAGGTCGTGCTCGAGGAGATCGCGATGTACGAGGACCAGCCGCAAGAGCTGGTCCACGATCTGATTGCCGAGGCCGTCTTCGGAGACCATCCGTTGGGGCGGCCCGTGATCGGGACGACCGAGGTGATCTCCGCGCTCTCGCGACGAGCGATCGCGGCCTACCACCGCTCGATGTACGTCCCGGGCAACGTCGTCGTCGCGGCAGCCGGAAACCTCGACCACAACGAGCTGGTCGGACTGCTGGAGCGGGCCGAGCGAAAGGCGCCCGGTCCTCCCGCGAGGGAACGGAAGGTTCGCTCACCGCTTGTCAAGGCGCCGCCCCCGAGCCTGCGCTTCACGCGCAAGGACACCGAGCAGTACCACGTCTGCGTCGCCGCGCCGGGGATCGCGCGCTCGGACCGCCGGCGCTTCGCCGCGTCACTCCTCGACGCCATCCTCGGCGGATCAGCGTCTTCACGCCTCTTTCAGGAGATCAGGGAGAAGCGAGGGATGGCGTACGCGGTCTACAGCTTCGCCTCCCAGTACACGGACACCGGCCAGATCGGCTTCTACGTCGGCACGCGCGAAGAAAACCTCGAGGAGTGCCTTGCGATCGCGGCCGAGCAGGTCGCGGAGGTTGCCGCCGGGAACCTCAAGCCGAACGAGCTCGAGCGGGCAAAGGAGAACCTCAAGGGCCGGATCCTCCTCTCGATGGAGTCGACCTCCAACCGGATGAGCAGGCTCGGGAAGTCCGTGATCACGGACACCGAGATCCTCTCGATGGATCGCATCATCGCCGAGATCGACGCGGTCGAGCCCGAGGCACTCGCCGAGCTGGCCGGCCTGCTGCTCGCCCCGGAGCGCTTGTCCGCGGCGGGCATCGGCCCGAGCGACGAGCGGTTCCTCGCCGCCGTCGAGCGGGTGAGCCCCGCGCTGACGCCCGCCGCGGCGTGAGGGTCACGCTCAACGGGCGCGGGGGGAAGGTGGGATCGGTGCTCGGGCCCGCGCTCGAAGTGGCGGGACACGAGCTCGTCGAGCTCACCGAAGCGGAGGCGATGGTCGATTTCACCGCTCCGGAGGTCGTCGTCGAGCACGTCGAGCGTGCCCTCGACGCCGGCGTGCCGTGCATCGTTGGGACCACGGCCTGGGATCCGGCGACCGTCGACGGCCCTGCGCGAGAGAAGGGTCTCGCCGTGCTCTACGCCCCGAACTTCGCCATCGGCGCGGTCTTGATGATGCGGCTGGCGGAGCAAGCGGCTCGGTATCTGCCACGTGCGGAGATCGTCGAGCTGCACGGCGAGCAGAAGAAGGACGCGCCGTCGGGGACGGCCAAGGCGACGGCGGAACGGTTGGGCGGCGCAGAGATCCATTCGGTGCGGCTGCCGGGCCTCGTCGCCCACCAGGAAGTCCTCCTGGGCGGA
>JBKPFP010000374.1:0-3186 GCA_046744435.1 Actinomycetota bacterium
CGAGCTCGACCGTGTCTACGGGACCGAGGCCGCCTACGCCGGCACGAGCTTCCTCTCCCCGGACGACCTCGGCTCGCTCCGCTACGGCTCCGAGCTGATGAACGTGACCGCCGACTCGACCACGCCCGGCGGGCTCGGCACTTTTGGCTTCGACGACGAGGCCGTCCCGGCCCGCAGCGAGCGCGTGGTAGAGGCGGGCGTCCTGCGCGGGTTCCTGACCTCGCGCGAGACCGCGGCGCGGCTCGGGGCCGGCGCAGGTGGCTCGATGCGCGCAGACGGCTGGGCGCGGATGCCGCTCGTGCGAATGACGAACCTCAATCTCGAGCCCGGCGACGGCACGCTCGAAGAGCTGGTCGCGGACGTCGACGACGGCCTCTACCTCGAGACGAACAAGAGCTGGTCGATCGACGACAAGCGTCTCAACTTCCAGTTCGGCACGCAGGTCGCCTGGGAGATCAAGGCGGGCAAGCTCGGCCGCATGCTCCGCGACGCGACCTACACCGGCGTGACGCCCGAGTTCTGGGGCAAGCTCGACAGAGTCGCCGGCCGCGAGGCCTGGACGCTCTACGGGCTGACGAACTGCGGCAAGGGCCAGCCCGGCCAGTCGGCCCACGTCTCGCATGGAGCGGCGCCGACACGCTTCCGCGACGTCGAGGTCGGCGTCCGTACGTGAGTCGCGCGCTCGAGCTTGCCCAGGCGGCCCTCCGTGCAGCCCAAGGCGATGAGGCAGAGGTGCTCGTGCACGGCGAGCGCTCCGGCCTCGCACGCTACGCGGCTTCGGAGGTGCACCAGCCGACACTGATCGAGGACACCTTCGCGCGCTTGCGCGTCGTGCGCGACGGCAAGGTCGGCTCCGCGCTCACGAACCGCGTCGACGCGGACGGGCTCGCTGAGCTGGCGCGCCGGGCCGCGGCCGTTGCCGACAGCGCCCGGCCCGACCCGGACTTTCCCGGCTTTGCCCCGCCGGCCGACCTCCCGGGCGTCGAGGGCTACGACGAGGAGACGGCCTCACTCGGGGCGGACGACCAGGCCCGGCTCGCGGCCGCCGCGATCGGTTCCGCGAACGGCTTCGGCCTCTACGGCTACTTCACGAGCGCCGTGACGGAGCTTGCGATCGCCTCGACGACGGGGATCGCGGCCGAGCAGACCGTCACGGATGCGGTGTGCCTCTGCCTCGCCGCCGGCGACGACGCCTCGGGCTACGCGATCGGGACCGGCTGGCGCCTCTCGGACGTGGACGTCGAGTCCACCGCTCGCGAGGCGGCCGAGAAGGCCGCGCGCACGCGAGGGGCGGAAGAGCTCGAGCTCGGTCACTACCGGGCCGTCCTCGAGCCGTACGCGATCGCCGACCTCCTACTCTGGTTCGGCTACGACAGCCTCGGCGGCCTCGGCTTCGTCGAGGAGCGCAGCTACTTCACCGGGCGGATCGGCGAGCGGGTGTTCGACGAGAAGGTCTCGATCGCCGACGACGCCCTCGACCCACACAACCTGCCGACGGCGTTCGACTTCGAGGGCACCCCGAAGCGGCGAGTGGAGCTGGTGGAGGACGGCGTCGCCCGCAGCGTGGTGTGGGACCGGGCCACCGCGGCCCGTGCGGGCGACGGGCAGGCGTCGACCGGACATGCCCCGCCGGAGTCGCTCAAGTACCTCGGGCCGCAGCCGTTCGCGCTCTCAATGGCCGAGGGCGAGGCAGGCTCGACGGACGAGCTCGCCGAGCTCGTCGGCGACGGCATCTATGTGACGCGCCTGCACTACCTGAGCATCGTCGACCCCCGCGAGGGGATCCTGACCGGCATGACGAAGGACGGGACGTTCCGCATCCGGGACGGGAAGATCGCGGAGCCGCTCGTCAACCTGCGCTTCACGGTCTCGATGCCCGAGGTGCTCGCCGACCTGCCCGGGCTGACGAGCGAGCGGACGCTCGTCAACCTGAACGACTTCTACGACGAGCGCTTCGCGGTGGCGGCGCTCGTGCCTGCGATCGCGACGGCGCGCTTCAACATCACCGGCACCGGTTCAGGGCCCGGTCTCTAGAGAGACGCGCGAGTAGTCGACGACTCCCTGCGCGTCCATGTGCCAGCCGCGCACGCGAGGAGAGACGAGTCGCGCCTCGGCGACGCGGGCGAGCGGGACGATCAGCGCGACGTCGGGGCGATCGGCTCCGGGCTGCCGCCGCAGCCCGGCGACGGCTTCCGGGGAGGTCGCGCGGACGAAGCGTGCCTCCGCGTCGCTGCCGCCGGGAGCAAGGGTGACCGGAAGGCCGAGTTGGCGCCACTCGGCCCACGGGATCTCGGCGGCCTCGACGAGCTCGGAGCGGTTCGGGACCGCGAGCCGGACCGGCTGTCGTGGGAGGTCGCGGATCGACGCGCGGGCGCGCCGCGCGTCTGCCGGGCTGGTCTCGCCGCCGCCGGGCACGACGCGGAAGGCCGCGGGCGCGACCCGCTCCGGGATCAGGCTCTGGTACTCCCCGCGCGGCGCGGTGAGCCAGTACGCGCGACGGACGGCGCGGGGCACGCGCCGGTCGAAGACGACGACGTCGAGGCCCGCGAGGGCTCGGGCGCGAAGCGTCGGCCCGAGCACGCTGTCGGCCTCGAGCGCCCGGATCTCGCCCTGCGGCACCGATGCCTCGTCGAGCTCGCCGCGCTGGAACGCGGACACGGCCGCGTAGGGATCGAGGCGGCGGAACACGATCGTCAGGCCAGGGCGCGCGACGACGATGCGGTCACGAGAGCGCCGGACGAGACGGAACGGGCCCTCGAGCGCGCGTGCCACTGTGGCTTCGGCGTAGTGGGGATCGAGTGCGACGCGCAGGGTGCGATCCGGCCCGCGTACCGGAAGCGGGCTGGCCGCCTCCTTTCCCGGCGAATGACAGCCGGCAAGCGCAAGAGCCAGCACGAGCGACGCGCCCCGCAGGCGCATCTCCTACGTTGCCGCAGCGGTTGGGGGCCAGATGTGACGACCGGTCAGTTCAGACGGACGCACGGGCACAGCCCGAGCGTCCTGAGGTCGGCACCGCAAGCGGCGCCTTATTGGAGCAGCCGATAGAGGACGACCGAGTTGACGAAGAAGATGACGCCGACGATGACCGTCAACCGGGTCAGATTCCGCTCGACGATGTGAGTGCCGCCCTGGGAAGCGGGAACGTAACCCATCCCGCCCATGCCCGTGTCGCGCCCGGAGTGCATG
>JBKPFP010000105.1:0-9138 GCA_046744435.1 Actinomycetota bacterium
CACTCGATCATGGAGCGCTTCAAGGTGCCCGACGACCAGCCGATGGAGTCGGGCCTGCTCTCGAAGCAGATCGAGAACGCGCAGAAGAAGGTCGAGGAGCAGAACTTCGTCGCGCGCAAGAACGTACTCAAGTACGACGACGTGCTCAACACGCAGCGCGAGGTCATCTACCGGCAGCGCCGCCAGGTGCTCGAGGGCGAGGACCTGTCAGGCGAGGTCAAGGCCTGGATCCGGGAGGTGATCGAGAAGACGGTCGACCAGTCGGCCCCGGACGAGTTCTCCGAGGACTGGGACCTCGAGGGCCTCTGCGCGGCGATGCAGACCGTTTACAACACCGAGATCACCGCCGAGGAGCTCCGCGAGGACCTCGGGGAGATCTCCCGCGAGTCGCTCGTCGAGGAGTTCCTCGAGGACGCGCTCGAGGAGTACGCCGAGCGCGAGAAGCTCTGGACCCCGGAAGTGGCGCGCGAGGTCGAGCGGTACCTGATCCTCGAGGTCGTCGACACCCGCTGGCGCGAGCACCTCGAGAACATGGACTACCTCCGCGAGGGCGTGCACCTCCGCGCGTTCGCGCAGAAGGACCCGCTCGTCGAGTACCGCGCCGAGGGGCACTCGATGTTCGAGGAGCTCGGGCTGCTGATCCACGACGAGGTCGTCAGCTTGCTCTTCCACGCCCAGATCGAGCCGCGCGACGTCGACGACCTGCAGCGGGACGAGGACGTGAACGGGCAGCCGCTCGAGTACGGCCACGAGTCGCTCGCCGGAGCCGATGCGATCGCGGCGGCCGGCGCGGGCGCAGGCGTCGTCGCACCGGCCGTGGGCGGGGTGACGGCGGGCACCGTCGGCGGTGGGGCGACCGCAGTCGCGACCCAGCAGCAGCGCGTCGTCGCCGACCGCGACAAGATCGGCCGCAACGACCCGTGCTGGTGCGGCTCGGGCAAGAAGTACAAGAAGTGCCACGGTCGATAACGGGGGAACCCATGGTTCCCGCGTTGGCCCCCTCCTTCACGCATTCTCTGAGGCGCGGCTCGGCGTAGCTCCCGACGGGCAAAGCCCGGCGTCCGCATCGTTCACTTCAGCGTGAGCCAGTGAGGCGGGCCGAACCCGCTCGCAGCTCCTAAGAGCTCGTTACAAATGGCCTTAAGCGAGTCAGGAACTCGGGGGAAGTTGCCCAATCCAAGGGTGTTGATCGTCGCAACTCTCTAGCGCTGCGCGGAGCCAGAGACTCCCATCGGGCGAGAGGTAGGGCCCGACCGCAGCGAAGTCGGCGTCGTTCTTCGGCGATCGTTCGCTCGATTTGTAGAGCAAAACGATCTCGGGACGGAGGAAGGGCACGCCATCCCTCTCATCGCCGACTTCCTCGAGCGGTCGCGTCACGGATTCGTTGCGGCGGAAGACCCATTCACCATTCCGCTCCTCGTTCAGAAGGAACTCGCAGGTCCACGGGGCATTCGGCTCGGCAGAGCGGCGCGCCCAGATGCCGTGAATCGGCAGGTCTAGCTGCCGTCCGTCCCAGCGCTCGAGGGTGTGGCTGGGCGTGGCGTAGTGCAGATCCCAGGCGCGAAGGTGGTGATAGAGCGCGAGTTGGTCGTGCCGGAGAAGTGCGACGTCGAGGTCATCGTGTCGGCGCGTCTCCCGATCGAGGAAGAGGTCCAACGCCCAGCCTCCACCGATCCACCATGGTCCGGCGAAGCCCGAGAGAAGCTCCAGGGTCTCCTCGGGGCGGATCGGCTCCCATGCCCAAAGGTAGGCGTAATCACCGGCGTCGGGCATCCCCTCGAATCGTTGCAGCTCTAGTTACGACGACAGAGACTCCGCCGCCTAGAGCTGCCTGAAGCAGATCAAGCTGCAAGCGATGTTGAGGAACGCCTCGTGAATGTCGGCGCGGCGCCCGTAGCGGACACGGCGGCGCCGGTACTGATGCAGCCAGGCGATCGTACGCTCGACGACCCAACGTTCTCTGCCGAGCCCGGAGCCGTGCGCCCTTCGTCAGCGAGGCGTGGGTCCCAGCTCGTTGTTAGGCGCTCTAAGCGGGGAGCTCCAAGACAAAGGCGTGCTTCTGGCCGTTCTCGGCCGGCCGGTAGTCGAGCGTCCCGCCGTGGGCCTCGGCGATCCGCCGGGAGATCGCCAGCCCGAGCCCGCTCGAGTCCCGGTGCGTGCTCGTCCGCGCGAAGGGCACGAACAGCTGCTGCACCTGGTCGTCGGGAACGCCCTGTCCCTCGTCACCGACCAGGAGGCGGACGGCGCCCGGCTCCCACTCGAAGTTGACGGAGACCCGCCCTTCGCCGTAGCGAATGCTGTTCGTCAAGAGGTTCTGGACGACCTGGAGGATCCGCCCCGGATCCGCGTTTGCGACGAGGTGGGCCCGCTGGAGTACGATCTCGCGCTGCTCCGGCACCTGCACGCCCTCGGCCGCCCGCTTCGCCAGCTTCACGAGATCGAGCTCTGACTTCTCGAGCGGAAGGTCTCCGCGCTCGAGGCGGGTCAGCTGGAGAAGGTCCTCGACGAGGACGGCCAGGCGCTCCGCCTCGCTGCGCGCGACCGCCAACAGCTGCTTGCGTTCGTCCCGGGTCAGATCGATGTCGCCGCGGTCGAGCGTCTGCAGGAAGCCGATCGTCGAGGTCAGCGGCGTGCGCAGCTCGTGGGAGACGTTGGCGATCAATTCCTCGCGCAAGGCGAGCGTCGTCTCCTGGTGCTCGACGAGCTCGGCCTGCGCGAGCGCGGCGGCCAGGAGCGGGGCGATGCGCTCGATCAACGGCAGCGTGTCGACACTCCAGTCGCGCGGCTGGACGTCGGTGAAGCCGATCACGGCGATCACGTCCTCGTTCCAGACGATCGGGTAGACGACGAGCGCGGCGGCGTCGACCGAGCGCGCAAAGGCGCGGAGCTCGGGATCGGCCCTGCCTACGTCGTCGAGGACGAGCGGCAGACCGGAGGTGAGGACACGCTTGACCGGGAGCGGAGGACTTTCCTGTCCGGCAGGCTCGACGTCCGGCGCATCCCATTCGAAGAGCGGTGCGCTGCCGTCCGACCTCTGAGCCAGGCGCAGCAGGCAGCGCGACGACCCTGTCGCCCACGCGAGCTCCTCGACGGCGGGCTTGAGCACGTCCTCCAAGCGTGTCGAGAAACGGATGCGCTGGGCGATATCGAGGGCGGTCATGTCCCGCACACGCTCGCGGGCGAGCTCGTCCTGCGCGCCGCGTGTCTCGCGGGACAGCGCAGAGAGAATGATTCCGGTGACGACGAAGACGAGGAGCTGGGCGACGACGGTCAAGGAGTCCGCGCCGATGACGAGCGGCCCGATCAGCGCCGCCGCGACTGCGCCCCAGATCGTGTAGATGGCTGTCTCGACCGGCCCGAAGAGCAGCGCGGAGAAGGCGAGCGGGGCGTAGAAGGGCACGAGGAGCAACGCGGGCTCGTCGAGGATCGCGATCATGGCCGCGATCAGGACGAAGTCGACCGCGACGGTCGCCCGCGCCACGAGCCCGACCGGCCAGTAGCTCAGCGCCAGGATCGAGACCAGCGAGACCGCGAGCGCGACCACGAGCAGCGGCATCAGGTTCTCGACACGCTCGGCGGGCGCGACGAGCGCGTAGAGCCCGAACACGACCAGCGTGGCGAGCGCCGCTCCGGGACGTGCAATTCGCACGAACTGGAGCTGCTGCCGCTCCACGCCGTTCAACCCCGTGCCGCCGCCAGGTGCGTTCATGCCGCCCCATCAAGGTAGAACACGGGAGGCGAACGACCAAGCGCCGCTACCATCGCAGCGTGGCCGACGCGACCGCATCCATCGACGAGCGCCTGAAGGAGATCGGGGCCCAGCTGGACTGGGTCCGTGATTACCTTTGACCCCGATGCGCTAGCAGAGCGCGCCGCAGAGCTCGAAAAGCAGATGGGCGAGCCCGGTTTCTGGGACGACCAGCAGCGCGCGGCCGGCATCTCGACGGAGCACTCGCGCGTGACCAGGCGGCTCGAGCGCTACGAACGGCTGCGGCGCGAGTACGAGGACGCCAAGGAGCTGCTGGCCATGGACGGCGACATGGCCGCCGAGATCTCGTCGTCGCTCGAGCCGCTGCGCAGTGAGCTCGAGCGCCTGCAGGAAGACGCCCTCTTCACGGGCGAGTACGACGCGGGCGACGCGGTCGTCACGGTCCACTCCGGCACGGGCGGGACGGACGCCCAGGATTGGGCCGAGATCATGCTCCGCATGTACCTGCGCTGGGCCGCCGACCGCGGCTTCCAGACCGAGCTGCTCGAGGCGAGCCCCGGGGAGGAGGCGGGCCTGAAGTCGGCGACCTTCACGGTGGCCGGCGAGAACGCCTACGGCACCCTCAAGGCCGAGCGCGGGGTGCACCGACTCGTCCGCCTCTCGCCCTTCGACCAGGCGCATCGCCGCCACACGTCCTTCGCCCAGGTGATCGTCTCCCCGCTGCTGTCGGACGACGTCGGCGTGGAGATCAACGACGAGGACCTCCGCATCGACACGTACCGAGCCAGCGGCGCGGGCGGCCAGCACGTGAACAAGACCGACTCGGCGGTGCGGATCACGCATCTGCCGACCGGGATCGTCGTCCAGTGCCAGAACGAGCGGTCGCAGAGCTCGAACAAGCAGACGGCGATGCGGCTGCTCAAGTCTCGCCTGGTCGAGCGCGCGGTCGAGGAACGGGAGGCCGAGCTGGCCCGCGAGCGGGGCAAGGCGCAGGAGATCGGGTTCGGCAGCCAGATTCGCAGCTACGTGCTGCACCCGTACCAGCTGGTCAAGGACCACCGCACCGACCACGAGGCGGGCAACGCGCAGGGCGTCCTCGACGGCGACCTCGACGGCTTCATCCACGCGTACCTGCTGGCCAAGGCCGCAGGGAAGGTTCTCTAGGCGTGGGACGGGACCATTGGGTCTAGCAGGGGGTTTCGCTAGACTCCGGGCTGCTCGAGCCGGGGGATGCCGCTATCACCCCCTGCTTTCCCCCTTAACACACTGTGGTGCCTGAAGAAATCGTCGAGACAGAGCTAGAGCAAGAGCCTGCCGCGCTCGCGGAGCAGAACGGGCAACCGGAGACTCCGGCACCCAGCAGCGCGCGGGCGATGATCGCGTTCGAGAGCGTGACGAAGGTGTACGAGCCGAACGTCGCAGCCCTGTCCGACGTCTCGTTCGTGATCGAGAAGGGCGAGTTCGTCTTCGTCGTCGGCGCCTCCGGCTCCGGAAAGTCGACGATCATCCGCCTGTTGCTGAAGGAGCTCGAGCCGACCTCCGGGCGCATCATCGTCTCCGGGCGCGACCTCGGGCGGCTACGCGGTTCGAAGGTGCCACAGCTGCGGCGCAACCTCGGCTGCGTCTTCCAGGACTTCAAGCTGCTCCCGAACCGCACCGCGGCCGAGAACGTCGCCTACGCGCTCAAGGTGCAGGGCGAGGGCGCGAACGCGATCCGGCGCAAGGTGCCCGAGGTTCTCAACCTCGTCGGCCTCGCGCACAAGATGAGCTCGTATCCCGACGAGCTCTCCGGCGGCGAGCAGCAGCGCGTCTCGATCGCGCGCGCGTTCGTCAACCATCCGCCGCTCCTCGTCTGCGACGAGCCGACAGGCAACCTCGATCCCGACACGTCCGTCGGGATCATGCAGCTCCTCTACCGCATCAACCGCTCGGGTACGACCGTGCTGATGGTCACGCACGACCGGGAGATGGTCGACAAGATGCGCAAGCGCGTGATCGCGCTCGAGGACGGCCGCCTGGCGCGCGATGAGCGGCGTGGGGGGTACGCCTCCGAATGAAGTTCCGCGTGGTGGCCGCAGAGGCCTGGCGCTCGATGACCGCAAGCCTGTCGACGACGGCTGCGGCGACGATGACCGTCCTCATCGGCATGTTCCTGGTCGGCCTGCTGATCGCGCTCGGCACCTGGGCGATGGCCTGGAGCGACCATCAGAAGAAGAAGCTCCTCGTCGAGGTCTTCCTCTGCACCGACACGACCTGCAACCGTGAGGTAACGACGAGCCAGGTCAACAACCTGCGTGCGCGGCTCGAGTCTGACGACCGGGTGAAGTCGGTCGAGTTCGTGTCCAAGGAGGAAGCGCTTCGGATCATGCAGAACCGCGCGCCCGAGCTGCTCGAGCAGCTCGCCGCGAACCCGTTCCCGGCCTCGTTCAAGGTGCAGCCGGTCAAGGGCGAGTACACGAAGGCGATCGCCGACAGCCTCTCCGGCGGCCAGAAGCCCGCCGGGGTGGAGAAGGTCAAGTACGGGGAGAAGACCGCGAAACGCGTGCTCCAGGTGGCCCGTGTCTTCACCGCGCTCTCGGTGCTCGGGATCGTCGTGCTCCTGATCGCGGCGACGATCCTGATCGGCAACACGATCCGGCTGTCGATCTTCGCCCGCCGGCGCGAGATCGAGGTGATGAAGCTCGTCGGCGCTTCGAACTGGTTCGTCCGCGGGCCGTTCGTGCTCGAGGGGATGATCTGCGCGCTCTTCGGCTCGATCGCCGCCGTGATCCTGCTCTTCCTCGGCAAGGAGCTCGTGCTGCCCGTGATCCTGCACTCCGACCGGACCGACTCGGAGGTGCACGCGCTCGCGTTCTTCTGGAACGCCGCGATCCTCGTCGCGGTCGGCCTCACCCTCGGCGCGGCCGGCTCGGGCCTCACGCTTCGCCGCTTCCTGCACGTATAGACACCGTCGTCGTCGAAGTCGCGCGGCGCGGCAAGCTCACCGTCGGCGAGCCGTACTTCACGCCCGGTCTCCCGCTCGTGCTCGACCGGAGGGGCCTCGGCGACGCGCTGGTCGGGGATCTCGTCGTCGCCCGCAAGGGGCGCGGTCGCGCGCGCGTCGAGCGCGTGCTCGGCTCGTCGAAGCGGATCGACAACGTGCTCGAGGCGCTGCTCGTCGAGGAGGGCCTGCGCACCGAGTTCGAGCCCTTCAACCTGCCGGAGCCCGACTTCGAGGGCCGCACGGACCTGCGCGACCTCGTCGCGTTCACGATCGACCCTGAGACTGCGAAGGACTTCGACGACGCCATCTCCGTGCGCGCGGAGGGCGACGGCCTGCGCGCCTGGGTGCATATCGCTGACGTCTCCTGGTTCGTGCCGGCCGGGTCGCCGCTCGACCACGGAGCTCTTCGGCGCGGGAACTCCGTCTACGTACCCGGGCTCGTGGCCCCGATGCTGCCGCACGAGCTCGCCGACGACGCGTGCTCGCTGCGGCCGCACGTCGACCGGCTCTGCGTCACCGTGGAGGTCTCTTTCGACGGTGCGCTCCAGGCGGGCGTGCCGTCGTTCTACCGCTCCGTCATCACCAGCCGGGCGCGGCTGACCTATGGGCAGGCAGAGGCGATTCTCGCCGGTCGCGAGCAGGCCGACTCGGAGATCGTCGAAGGATTGCGGCTGACCCAGCACCTCGCGGAAGAGTTGCGCCGGCGCCGGTTCGAGCGCGGCGCGCTCCGGGTCGAGAGCCGCGAGCTCGCATTCGCCTTCGACGGAAGCGGCGGCGTCGACCGCGCCTGGTTCGAGGCCGAGCCGCGCGCGCACATGCTCGTCGAGGAGCTGATGATCCTCGCCAACGAGGCCGTGGCCGAGCTGCTCGCGGGCCGCCGCCGCGAGGCGCTCTACCGCGTGCATGAACGCCCCGAGCCGCAGTCGGTCCAGCTGCTGCTAGCGAAGCTCGCCGACCTCGGAGTGCCGACGCCGCCCGCTCCCGATGCCGAGGCGATGAGCCCGTCCGACGCGGCGCGGGTCGCCGCCGAGGCCAGTGAACGGGTCACCGCGTACGTCCAGCAGACCGGGCGCGGGGCTGAGGCGTTTCCGGCTCTCGTCCTCCGCGCGCTCAAGCAGGCCCGCTACGACCCCAGCAACCTCGGTCACTCGGGTCTGGCGAGCACGGCCTACTGCCACTTCACGTCCCCGATCCGCCGTTACCCCGACCTCGTCTGCCATCGCGCGCTGCTGCGCGAGATCGGCCAGGGCGACGAGCCGCTCCCGGAAGACCTCGCCGAAGCGGCCGACCACACTTCGCTCACGGAGCGCGACGCGGCGCAGATCGAGTGGCGCGCCGACGAGCTCTGCCTGGCCTGGCTACTCGAGGCCGAGCTCTACGAGCGCGGCTGGGAAGAGCCGTTCGGCGGCGAGATCATCGGCGTCATCCCGTCGGGTCTCTTCGTCCGCTTCGGCGAGGTCTTCGAGGGCTATGTCCCGGCCAGGCGGCTCCCCGGCGACTACTTCCAGCTCAACGAGCACGGGACGGCGCTCGTCGGGCGCCGCAGCGGCAAGCCCTATCGCCTCGGCGACGAGATCGAGGTACGGGTCGACGACATCCGCCGCTCGGAAGGAAAGGTCGAGCTCGCGCTGAGCGCACCAGCCGGCGCCGGAGGAAATAGAGGCCGGCCAGGGTCGCAGCGAGGGCGGCGGCAAGCACGGCGATGAACACGACGGGCACGCCCTCGTCGCCAGGTGAGCCGGCGGCTCATGGACGAAATGGTCGCAAATCTAGACTGAGGCCATGGTTAAGGTCGTCGTAGAAAACCGCAAGGCGCGGCACGACTACCACTTCCTCGAGCGCTTCGAGGCCGGCGTCGTGCTGACCGGGAGCGAGGTGAAGTCGCTGCGGGAGGGCCGCGCCAGCCTGCAGCAGGCCTATGCGGACGTCCGCGAGGGCGAAGCATGGCTCGTCGGCGCCCACATCGACGCGTACCACCAGGCCGGTGCGCGCAATCACGAGCCGGACCGCGACCGCAAGCTGCTTCTTCACCGGCGGGAGATCGACTCGCTCTACGGCAAGGTGCGCGAGCGGGGCCTGACGCTCGTGCCGGTGCGGCTCTACTTCAAGGACGGGCGTGCAAAGGTCGAGCTCGCGCTCGCTCGCGGCAAGGAGCAGCGCGACAAGCGGCGCGAGATCGCTAAGCGCGAGGCGGACCGCCAGATGGAGCGCGCGCTCAAGTCGCGCCGCTGAACGCGGCTACAATTTTCAGGACATACGGGGGCGATCAGGTTTCGCCGTGATCGATTGTCCGGCTGTGCTGCACGCCGAGGTCCCCGGTCGGCCTCGTAAAACAACCGGGAACAAACGCAAGTGCGAAGAACGAAGACGCACTCGCTCTCGCTGCTTAAACCACAGTGAGGCGCGTCGCTCCGGGCTCGGCCCGTGGCTCGGGTAGCGGCGTCAG
>JBKPFP010000211.1:0-3639 GCA_046744435.1 Actinomycetota bacterium
GATCAGGAGGGCGTCACCTGCCCAACCGCTCGTTCTAAGAACGAGGGCCCCGTTTCCAAGCCCCTCTCAATAGCGGGGGCAGGATTTGAACCTGCGACCTCCGGGTTATGAGCCGCCTCGATTCGGTACACGCGTTCCGCCGTATTCCGCCTAAATGCAGATTCCGAGCCAGATTCGACCGCAGCCGTTGCATTTGGGCGGAACACGCTGACATCGCTGCGGAAGCCCGGTGCTTGCAGAATGCTTGCACCCGGAGTCCCTCCGAGAACTTAGGAGACGTCGCTTCGCCGCGGTCATAGAATCCAAGCGCGAGGCCGTCCGATGAGCAGCATGGCGCGGGAACTAACCGTCCAGCCGGGCGCTCCCGCGCGCAGCCGGGAATGGCACGCCGCTGCGAGTCGGGCGCGCCTGCTTTCCTGGCTCTCACTTGCCTGGATGGGGGCCGAGGGCGCGATCGCGGTCATGGCCGGCGTGCTCGCTGGCTCGATCGCCTTGCTCTCGTTCGGTCTCGACTCGGCGATCGAGGGGTTCGCCAGCCTCGTGATCGTCTGGCGCTTCACCGGCTGGCGCTTGCTCTCGCACGCGGCCGAGGAGCGGGCGCAGAAGCTGGTCGCGATCCAGTTCTTCCTGCTCGCGCCGTTCGTCGCGTTCGAGGCAGTGCACAAGCTGGTGACAAGCGAGCAGCCGGAAACGAGCTGGATCGGGATCGCGCTCGTCAGCTCGAGCGTCATGGGGATGCCCTTCCTCGGTATCGCCAAGCGACGCCTTGCCGACACGCTCGGCTCCGTCGCAACTCGGGGCGAGGGAACCCAGAACTTGCTCTGCGCCTACCTCGCCGCAGCCGTCCTCGTCGGCCTGCTCGGGAACGCGCTGCTCGGCCTATGGTGGCTCGATCCGGCGGCCGCCCTCGTCGTCGCCGCCGTCGCGGTCAAGGAAGGCCGCGAGAGCTGGCGCGGCGAGGGCTGCTGCTCGACCTGCTAGAGCGAGATCCCCTACGGCGTCGGCCTTGCGCCGGGCGAGCTGAGTGACGCTGGCTTGCCGGCGACACGCGAGGCGCTTCGCGAGTGGGCGCTGCCGCTGTACGGCAGGATGGCCGCGGTCGCGATCGAGGCGACCTGCGAAGCTGTCGGGAGATGGCCGGATGCTGCAACCCGCGCGGCTGTGACGGGTTTTTCACGCCCCGCCTTGCCCGACGAGCCGCAAGGCGCTACCGCGAGAAGGGCCTCGACAAGACGGCGCGGAGGATGGTCGCGTTCCTCGAGCAGCGGGGGATCGACGGTGCGACGGTTCTCGAGGTCGGTGGCGGTGTCGGCGAATTGCAGATCGAGCTTTTGAAGAGGGGCGCAGCGCGCACTGTCAACCTCGAGCTCTCGCCGGCTTATGACGAGGAGGCGACGCGGCTCCTGCGCGAGGCCGGCGTCGAAGGGCGCGCCGAGCGGCGTCTTCACGACCTCGCCGCCGATCCGGAAGCCATCGAGCCGGGCGACGTGGTCGTGCTCCACCGCGTCGTCTGCTGCTACCCGGACTACGAGCGGCTTCTCGGTGCCGCCGCCGAACACGCGCGGCGTCTGCTCATCTTCAGCTATCCGCCACGCAACGCGGTCTCGCGTCTCTTGATTGCTGCCCAGAATTTGTTCTTCAGGTTGCGGCGAATCGAGTTCCGGACGTTTGCGCATCCGCCGGCACGCATGCTCGCCGTCCTCGAGGAGCGCGGACTCCGCCGCACCTACACCGATCACCCGCTCGTCTGGCAGATAGCGGGACTCGAGCGCTAGTCGGCCGGCTGCGGTCGGAGCTTCGCTTCTGCGTTCCACGGGGTCGCGGCGACCACGAGACCGCTGGCGGCCGTCAGGGCGGCGACGATGACGATCGCCGTCGCGGCGGAGGTCGCGTCGGCGCCGAAGCCGGCGATCAGCGCGCCGGCGACGAAGCCGAAATCGCGCCAGAAGCGGTAGACGCCGACCGCCTGTGGGCGTTCGCGCGGCCCTACGCGGTCGGAAACCGCCGCAAGCAAGGTCGGATAGACCAGCGCGGTGCCGACACCGAGCAGCACGGCGGCAACAAGCGCGGGCACGAACGACCCCTGACCGGCGACGAGCAGCGTCAGCGCGCCAGCTTGAAGGAGCATCCCAGCACTGATCAGCGGTTTGCGCCCCGCGGTGTCCGAGAGCCACCCGGCGCCGAGCTGACCCGCGCCCCAGACGAGCGGATAGACAGCGGCGACGATCGCGATCTGGCGGACGCTGGCGCCGTGCGCGGCGAGGTAGAGCGGCGCGAGCCCCCAGGCGAGCGCGTCGTTCAGGTTGTTGACAAGTCCTGCCTGGCTGCAGGCGCGCAGGACCGGGTCGCGGAAACTCGCGCCCGTGAACGCAGCACTGAACTCGACCGCCCCCTTGCCACCCGTTTCTGACGCCTCGAGCTGTACGTGCTCGCGCGTGTCGCGCACGAAGATCAGGCTCACGGCCAGCCCGACCGCCACGATCATCGCGCCGCCTACCCAGACCACCGTCCGCGGCGCAAAGGTCACCGCCAGCGCACCGGTCGCGAAGGCGGCGACGGCGACGCCGAGGTAGCCGGCCGACTCATTGAGGCCGAGCGCGAGCCCTCGCCGGGCGGGGCCGGCGAGATCGATCTTCATTACCACCGTCATCGACCACGCGAGCCCCTGGTTCAGGCCGAGGAAGATGTTGGCGGCGACGATCCACCACCAGGACGGGGCCAGGCCGACGAGCAGTGGCACCGGCAGCGCGACGATCCAGCCGGCGGCCAGCAGCCGCTTGCGTCCAACGCGCTCCGCGAGTGCCCCGGCGGCGAGATTGGTTACCGCCTTGGCCGCTCCGAACGCGACCACGAAGGCGAGGATCGCGGAGGCCGAATTCAGCGCGAACTCCGCCTCGCCGATCAGAGGCAGCACGGAGCGCTCGAGGCCGACCATCGCGCCGACGAGCGCGTTCAGCGCGACCAGGAGCGCGAACTGCCCGGTGTTCGCGCGCAGGCCGAGCCGCACGGCCTGCGTCATGCGCGCGTCGCGGCGCGGCCGGAGCGGTTGCTGGCGACGATCTCCTCTTGGTCGGCGGGCGGCGGTGGAGCGTCGGCGAGCAGCGCGGACGCGAATTCGTCCGCACCGCTGATCGCCAGCATCGGGTTGTGCGCGCGCTCGAAGCCGATCGAGGAGATCGGGTTCCCGGAGAGCCCGCGGCCGCAGACGGAGCCGCCGTAGTGGCTCGGGTAGACGACCACGTGATCGGGCAGCTCGAGCAAGCGGCGCAGGCTCTGCTGCAGCAGCCGCGCTTGCCCGTCTGCATCCCCGGCCACGTGCAGGTCGAGGCGGCCGACGTCGCCGATCAGGAGCGAGTCGCCGGTGAACACGAGCCACGGCTCGTCCGTCCCCCGCCGCCGGTCGGCAACCACGTAGGCGTGGTGTGCGGGCGCGTGTCCGGGAGTAGCGATCGCGGTCACGACGGTATTGCCGAGCTCGACGGTCTCGCCGTCCGCGAGCGCGACGTGCTCGAACTCCACCCCCGCCCGGGCGGGTAGGTACGCGGTCGCGCCGGTCTCTAGGACGAGCGCCGGAAGCCCGGAGACGTGGTCGGCTTGGACGTGCGTCTCGAAGACGGCGGTGATCGGCGAGCCGATTGC
>JBKPFP010000462.1:0-2904 GCA_046744435.1 Actinomycetota bacterium
GTCGCGCGGGCGAGCGCGCCGCCGAGCGCGGCGCCCACCGCCTGCCCCGGCGCCCAGGCGATGTTGACCAGCGCGAACCCGTACGCGTAGTCGAGGCCGCGGTGCTCCGCGAGGTCGGCAAGGTGCGACATCGCCGGCGTCCAGAAGACGCCGAAGGCCATGCTCGCGAGGACGACGACGACTGCCAGCACCCAGCGCGAGTCGGGCCAGGGGAGGACGGCCGTCGCCACCGCGGATCCGGCCAGCCCCGCGCGGATCGGCAGCAGCCGGCCACGCTTGTCAGAGAGTCGCCCGGCCGCAGGGTTGAGCACGGCCTCGATCGCCGCCGAGATCAGGAAGACCGCGCTGATCGCGAGGGCGCTCATCCCGAGGACGTCGAGGCGCAGCGAGACCAGGACGTTCATGGTCGAGAAGAGCAGTGCCGGCAGCGTCACGAACCAGATGCTGCCCAGCACGGCGCGGTCCTTCGCGGCCGCCCAGAGCATCGAGAGCGGCTGAGCCTGCCGCGGGCGCACCGCAGGCGTCAGTGCAGCCCACACCGCGAGCACGAGCCCGAGCACCGCGACCGCGGCGAACGCGACTTCGGTCCCGACCACGGACGCGACTCCTCCGAGCACTGGGCCGAACAGGGCTCCTACGATCGCGGCGCTCATCGCCGTGCCGATCAGCAGGCCTCGCCGCTGGGGCGGCGCCTGTGACACCAGCCAGGCGAGCGAGGCAGTCCAGGTCAGGGAGCTCGCGAAGCCCTGGGCGAAGCGGGCGAGGTCGAGCAACACGATGTTCTCGGCGAACGCGAACGCCGTGGTCGTGGCGACCATGAGCAGGAGGCCCGTCACGACCGTCGGCTTGACGCCGTAGCGGGCGGCCGCGAAGCCGCCTGGAATCCCGCCCAGGAGTGCGCCGGCCGGGTACGAGGCTGCGAGGATGCCGACACCCGTCTTGGAGAGGTCGAGGTCCTCGGCGTACTGCGGCAGGAGCGGCGTCAGCGCCGCGAAGAAGATGGTGTCGACGAAGATCGTCGCGCCGACGAGAAGGAGCAGTCGCCGCACAGGCGGCTAGGAGTGCCAGCCGGGCGAGCGCCGCTCGAGGAAGGCACGCAGGCCGTCCTGGCCTTCCTCGCTCGTCCGCATGCGGGCGGCGAGCTCGGCGAGGGCCTCGCCGTCCCTCGGGCCCGAGCTGATCAGGCGCTTTGCTTCTCGAACGGCGTTCGGCCCCGAGCTGAGTAGCTCGGCCACGGCTCGGTCGACCGCCTCGTCGAGGGCGGGAGCGATCTCGTGCACGAGCCCGATGCGCAGCGCGACCTCGGCGCCGAAGCGCTCGCCGGTCAGGAAATAGCGCCGTGCGGCACCCGGCCCGATGCGCGCGAGCGCGAACGGCGAGATGACGGCGGCGACGATGCCGAGCTTCACCTCGGAGAAGCCGAAGACTGCGTCCTCGCCTCCGATCGCGACGTCGGCGCAGGAAGCGAGCCCGCAGCCCCCGCCGAGGCAGTAGCCCTGGATGCGCGCAACGACCGGAGCGGGGCAGGAGTCGATCGTCTCGAGCATCCGGTAGAGCTTGAGCGCGTCCTCGACGTTCTCCTCGAACGAGAGGTCGATCGCCGAGCGCTGCCACTCGATGTCTGCCCCGGCGCAGAAGGTGTCGCCGTCGCCGGCGAGCACGACGGCGCGCGCGTCACCCACGTCGGCGAACGCCTCGGCCAGCTCCGCGATCAGCTCGGCGTCGAAGGCGTTGCGGCGCTCGGGGCGCGCCAGCGTGACCCGCAGGACGCCGTGATCGCGTTCGATGCGCAGCCCGCTCATCGGCTCGGAGCTTAAAGTCGGGGCATGCTCCAAGGCGTTCTGGCGGCTGCCGTCACCCCGCTGCGCGACCACGGCACTCACGTGGACGAGGCCGCCTTCGGCCCGTACGTCGACTTCCTCGCAGAGGGCGGGCTCGACGGCCTGCTCGCACTCGGCACGACCGGCGAGGGGATTCTCCTGACGGTCGAGGAGCGCAAGCAGGTCGCG
The DNA here is from genome assembly GCA_046744435.1 of Actinomycetota bacterium. Lineage (GTDB taxonomy): Bacteria > Actinomycetota > Thermoleophilia > Gaiellales > Gaiellaceae > VAXT01. The sequence continues at coordinate 2,010 of JBKPFP010000462.1, forward strand.
CGGGGCATCCTCGCCGCGGCCGGCGGACGCCTGCAGGTGGCCGTGCACTGTGGCGCGCAGACAACGGCGGACACGGTTGCCCTGGCAGCCGACGCGGCGGAGCAGGGCGCGGACGCAGTGGCGGTGATCGGCCCGCCGTACTACGCCTTCGACGAGCTCGCCCTCGTGCGGCACTTCGCCGCCGCGGCGGCGGCCTGCAGCCCGCTGCCCTTCTACCTCTACGAGTTCCGCGCCCGGACCGGATACTCGATCCCGTTGCCAGCGATCGAGCAGCTGCGCGAGCGAGCGCCAAACCTCGCCGGGCTCAAGGTATCGGACTCGCCGTTCGAGGCGCTGGAGCCGTACCTGCTCGACGGTCTCGACGTCTTCGTCGGTGCCGAGCCGCTCGTCCTCGCCGGTCTCGAGCGAGGCGCGGCAGGCGCGGTCTCCGGCCTGGCGGCCGCCTTCCCCGACCTCGTCGTCGGGCTGGTGCGCGACCGGGCGGGCGACGTGGGGGAGACCCGTGCCGCGCTCGAGCGGTTCCCCTTTCAGGCCGCGGTCAAGCACGTGCTCGGGCGGCGGGGCGTGCCCGTTCGGCCGGACGTGCGAGCGCCGCTACGCGTACTGACTGACGCCGAGAGCGAGGAGCTCGACCGATGGCTCGCATCGTCATAGCGGGCGCCGGCGCGACCGGTGCCTCGATCGCATACCACCTCGCGCGGGCCGGAGCGCGCGACGTCGTCCTCTGCGACCTCGGCGGCGTCGCGTCCGGCTCGACCGGCAAGGCGATGGGGGGCGTGCGGCAGCAGTTCTCGACCGCGCCGGAAGTGCGGCTGGCGCAGGAGAGCATCCGCTTCTTCGCCGAGCTGGGCGCCCCCCTCTTTCAGCAGGTCGGCTACCTCTTCATCGCCACGAC
>JBKPFP010000312.1:0-7428 GCA_046744435.1 Actinomycetota bacterium
AAGACGATCGCCGCCGCCGGTTTCGTCGAGGCCGCGCGAACGATGGGCGTCCTCATCCTCACGCACCGGCGCCTGCTCGTCTCGCAGTTCAACCGCGAGCTGACCGCCGAGGGCTACGGGGAGCGGCTGACGCCGGTCATCGAGCGCGGCCAGACGGCTCCCCACGCGAACCCGGTGACCGTGCAGACGTACGCCTGGTTCGCGCGCCACGTGGGCGACATCGACCCCGACGCGTACCAGCTCGTCATCGCCGACGAGGCGCACACTGCGCTCGGCGAGAAGACGAGCAAGGCGATCCGCAGCTTCCCGGAGCCGATCTTCGTCGGCATGACGGCCACCGAGCAGTTGATCGCTAAGCAGGTCTCGGACGTCTTCCCGGCCTCGGTCGACGACCTCCCGCTCGCCGACGCGGCGCGCCGGGGGCAGATCGCCCCCCTCCGCAGCCTGCGCGTGCCGCCGGCCGCGGCCATCCACTCCGTGCCGATCGTCGGCGGCGACTTCGAGGAGCGCGCGCTGGCCGCCGTCCTCGACCACAAGGCACTGAACCAGGCCGCGGCGAGCCTCTATCGCGACCGTTTCGACGACACGCCGGGCATCGTCTACGCGGCCGGCGTCGACCACGCGTACAACCTCGCCCAGGAGTTCCGCGCCGCAGGGCTGAAGGCCGAGGCCGTCAGCGGGCGCACCCCGCCCGTGCGGCTCGCCGAGACGCTCGCCGCCTATGAGCGCGGCGAGCTGAACATCCTCATCAACGCGATGCTGCTCGCCGAGGGCTGGAACTCGCCGCGCGCGACCGTCGTCATGCACCTCGCGCCGACCGCGAGCCGCCGCGTCTACCAGCAGCGCATCGGACGGATCATGCGCACCCATCCGCGCAAAGAGGCGGGCGTCGTCGTCGACTTCGTGAACAAGGGCGCGACGCACAACGAGCGCGTGGTCACGCTGCACAGCCTGCTCGGCTCCGACTTCTACCGCGAAGGCGCCCGCGTCACGCCTGCGCCGCGGCGGCGGCCGAACCGACGTGCCCGCCGCAAGCTCTCTCCGGCGCCGTGGCTCGTGCCCGTCACGCCCGACGTCCGCCGCCGGCTCGCCGTCATCCAGCGCGAGTGGCAGCGCATCGACCCGAAGTACCTCGACGAGGACGAGCAGCGCTACTGGGCTTCGATCGCCGGCCGCCAGGTGCGCTTCGAGGAGCGCACCGAGTTCGTGAAGAAGCTGACCGAGCGCGGCGCGAGCAAGGCGGCCCTCGAGCAGTTCCTGACCACGTGCGCGGCCGAGAACCCGAATCGCCGCCTGCGGTTGCTGGCGCTCGCCGACCGGGTCTCGATGATGGTCGAGCGCGCCGACTTCGACGACCTCGTCACCCTCGTCACCCAGGCTCCGCCGTGGGAGAAGGACCGCGTGCAGGGCGCCCGGATCCTGCTCCGCGCGATCGGCGAGGGCAAGGTCGACGCTCCCGAGCAGATCCTCGCCCGTTGGACCTGGAAGCTCGCGCGGTCGACGCGCAAGGCGCAGGACCGCAAGGTCAGCGCCGAGTTCCCCGAGGCGAAGCGGCTGCTCGGTGCGCTCGCCAACTCACGCGGCCACCGGCACGAGGAGAACGCGGCCAAGCTCGTCAACGCAGCGCTCGAGCTCCCGCTCGAGGTCGGCGCGGCTCTGCTCGCCTCGGCGGACGGCTACACGCCGCGCGCGAACCAGCTCATCGACCGGGCACGGGAGCGCCTCGGAACGCTGTCCGAGGTCGCCTACGCGCTGGCCGAGAACCTGCCGGCTCCGAAGGCGCCCTCCGGTCGGCGCAGGCGCCGCCGTCGCAAGCGTCGCGGCAAGGGCGCCGGCGAGCAGCAGGGGCAGGCGGCCACCGCGAACGGCGCCGAAGGTCAGGCAGCCTCGGACGGGTCGGCTCCGGCCAAGCGGAAGCGGCGCCGGCGCAAGCAGAAGGAAGCTGCTTCCGGCGACGGCACCGGCGAGGCCGCCGAGCGCGTCACGGCCGCGGAGGCGTAACCCTTCGTTAACGGGGCGGGCACTACCTTGAGCCCGTGATCATCCTGCTCCTCGTCGGCTTCGCGGCGGGCTTCGCGACGGCGATCTCGCCCTGCGTGCTGCCGGTGTTGCCGATCCTCCTCGCCGGCGGAGCCACCGGCGGCAAGCGGCGGCCGTACGCGATCGTCAGCGGCCTCGTCGTCAGCTTCGTCGTCTTCACGCTCGGCGGCGCCTGGCTGCTCGACCAGCTCGGCTTGCCGAAGGACTTCCTGCGCAACCTCGCGATCGCGCTCCTGTTCGTCGTCGCCGCCACGCTCCTTTTTCCCCGTTTCGGCGACCTGCTCGCGCGCCCGTTCTACCGGCTGACACGCAGGCCGAGCACGGATCTCGGCGGCGGCTTCCTGCTCGGCGCGAGCCTCGGCCTCGTCTTCGTGCCCTGTGCGGGGCCCGTGCTCGCGGTGATCAGCGTGCTCGCCGCGACGGAGGAGGTCGGCGGACGGCTGATCGTCCTCACCGTCTCGTACGCAGTCGGCGCCGCTGTGCCGATGCTCGCGATCGCCCTCGGCGGCCGGGCCGGAGCCGGGATGAGAGCCTTGCGCCCGCATGCACAGGCCGTGCGGCGGGGCCTCGGCGTCGTCGTGGCGCTGACCGCCCTGGCAATCGCGTTCAACATCGACCGCCACTTCCAGACCGCCGTCCCCGACTACACGAAGAAGCTGCAGAGCTGGTTCGAGGAGAACAGCTCGGCGAGCCGCGAGCTCGACCGGCTCCAGGGTGGCGAGCGCCGGGCGGCCAGCGATACGCCGGAGGGCACGACGCTCCCCGATCTCGGCGCGGCGCAGGACTTCGCCGGCATCTCCCAGTGGTTGAACACTCCGGGCGAGGAGGCCCTGTCGCTGCGCGGCCTGCGCGGCAAGGTCGTGCTCGTCGACTTCTGGACGTACTCGTGCATCAACTGCCTGCGCACGCTCCCGCACCTGAAAGCGTGGGACCGCGCATACCGCCCGGACGGGCTCGCGATCGTCGGCGTGCACACGCCCGAGTTCGCCTTCGAGCAGGAGGAGGACAACGTGCGCGGCGCGGTCGAGCGGCTCGGCGTCCGTTACCCGGTCGCGATGGACAACGACTTCGAGACCTGGGACGCCTTCCAGAACCGCTACTGGCCGGCGAAGTACCTCATCGATGCGCGCGGGCACCTGCGGTACGTCCATTTCGGAGAGGGCTCCTACGGCGAGACGGAGTCGCGCATCCGCGAGCTGCTCGCCGAGCGGCGGCAGCGGTTGCCCGCCCCTGTTCGCGTCGGCGATCCGACGCCGAAGGAGCTCTACTCGCCGGAGACGTATCTCGGAGCCCAGCGGCTGAATCCGAGCCAGTTCGTCGGCGAGGGCATCGCGCCCGGGATCGAGAGCAGCTACAGCCCGCCGGACGGGCCGCTCGCCCTGAACGAGCTCGCGTACGGGGGCCGGCTGACGATCGAGCCGCAGCGGATCGTCACGGGGCCGGGCGCGCGCGTGTTCTTCCACTTCCGGGCGAAGGACGTCCACCTCGTGCTCGGGGGCCTCGGCGCGGTGCAGGTGCTGGTGGACGGCAAGCCGCGCCGGACGGTGACGGTCAGCGGCGACCGGCTCTACACGCTGCTGCGGCAGCGTAAGGTCACGGACGCCCAGCTCGAGCTGCGCTTCACGCCCGGCGTGAGCGCGTACGCATTCACGTTCGGCTAGTGCGGGTGCTCCTCCTGGTAGTCGATCGAATCCTTTGACAGAACGACCAGTGGCTGCAACCATCGAACGGTTGTCGTTCGCCGGGCTTCCGCCCGGCTTCAGTGGAAGGGAGGTCAGTTATGGGAGTCACGAGCTCGACTAACGTCCGCTGGCCTCTCCGGACGGCCTAGGCCACCGCTCTCGAGGCCAACCGCCGGCGCACTGCGCCGAACGCGGACAGGTGGGCCTAGCGGGTGATTTCACATGCCCGGCGAGGCCACACGACCCAACGAAGGGAGGACAAGTTGCTCGACCCGTCGTTTACGACGCCGGCAACTCGACAGGCAATCCACGTGATGTTCGAGAGGAGGAAGCACGGTGCTGCACGAGGCTCATCAACTGATGTGCCATGAGCGACTAGAGCGATATATGCGCGAAGCTGAAGCGGACCGTCTGGCGCTGCAGGCGCGCGGGCGGCAGCAAAGACGCCGGCGCCGATTGGCGCTGGCAGCCGGACTCGAGCTGCTGTTGCGCGCTCGTCGGCAAGCGGCTCGGCTTGGCGCAGGTGCGTGACGCCCATGGCCACATCGACGCCGCGTGCCTGGCGCTCGCGATGAGAACGATCGCCGGCTCCAGGCACGCGGCCTCGTACTCCGGCCCCTCTTGAAAACCGTCCGGGGTAGGACTTACTGCTCTGACGCGAAGTCCGGGCCGCCGTTGCCGCGCTCGCGGTCGCGCAGGAAGCGCGTGAGCTCGGCGGCGAGTGCCTCGCCCGACGGGAGGTTCTCCTCCTCGGCGAGCGTGTCCGCCCGCTGCTCCAGCTCCTCGACGTACGCGGCCGTCTCCGGGTCGGAGGCGACGGCCTCGGAGACTTGGTCGGCGTACGCGTCGGCGGCCTCCTTCAGCTCACCCGTGTCGATCTCGGTGCCGAGCAGGTCGCCCAGCCGCTCGCAGAGCGCGAGTGCGGCGCGCGGGCTCGGCGTCAACGACACGTAGTGGGGCACGGCGGCCCAGAGGCTGACCGAGGGGATCTCCGCCGTGCGGCAGGCGTCGTGGACGACTCCGACGATGCCGGTCGGTCCTTCGTAGCGCGAAGCGGAGAGACCGAGGCGCTCGACGAGCTTCGGGTCGCTCCCGCTGCCCGTGACCGGGCACGGCCTCGTGTGCGGCACGTCGGCGAGCAGCGCGCCGAGGGTGATCACGAGCTCGACGCCGAGCTCCTTGGTGAAGCCGACGACGAGGTCGGAGAACGTGCGCCAGCGCAGGTTCGGCTCGATGCCGAGCAGCAGCACCACGTCTTGGTCGAGGCCCGGCGGGCGCCCGTGGTAGAAGACGGTCGCCGGCCAGTCGATGCGCCGCGTCAGCCCTTCGAGGAGCTCGACGTGCGGCCGCGTCGCCTGGAAGTCGAAGAAGCCCTCGGGGTCGATGTCCGCAAAGCGCTCGGCTCCCCAGAGCTTGGCGAGGTAGCCCGCGGCCAGCGAGGCGCCCTGGCCGCCGTCGTTCCACCCTCGGAAGGCCGCGATGAGAATGGGCCGCTCGAGGCTCGGGCGGTCCGAGATACGAAGCTCGTCGGAGATCGTCAGAGTGTAGTGGCCGCCTCTAGTGACCGGAGCGGCCGGAAGAACAGGGCCACGAGCACCACGGTTGCGGCCCACACGGCTGCGGCGAGGGCGACGTGCACGAGGACGATTCCCCATGGGAGCTCGGTCCGCCACTGGAGCTCGCCGATCGCGGCTTGGGCCAGGCTGAGCGCGAGCAGTACGAGGCCGGCCGAGAACAGCCGCGGTGATGTAGCGCGCTTAGCAGTCAGGTAGCCGAGGACGAAGATGAGCGCCAGGCCGAAGAGGGCGGCCGAGCGGACGTGCAGCCAGATCGCGTCGTCGAGCACCCAGAGGCGCCCGACGTCGGGGTCGCCGGAGTGCGGCCCGGCGGCGGTCGTGAACGTGCCCGTGACGACGAGCACGAGGCAGGCGGCGACGAGGACGAGCCCGGCGCGACGGAGCTCGGCGGGGACCGTCAGTCGCGCGCGGCCTTCCTCGAGCGCCCGCACCTCGAGGATGAGGAGGAGCGCGCCGGCCAGCGCAACGAGGGCGAGCACGAAGTGGACGACGACCGCGATCGGCTCGAGATCGGTGGCGATGACGACCAGGCCGATCGGCGCCTGGACGAGCGTGACGAGGAACGTGGCGAGCGCGAGGCGGCGGGCGAACTGCGGGAGCGCCTCCGTGCGGCGCGCCGCGAGCCAGGTGACGAGCGTGAAGAGGAGCGGCACGGCACCGAAGACGCGGTTTCCGAACTCGATGAACCCGTGGTAGTCCTCGGCGGGGAAGAACGCGCCCTCGTGGCAGCCGGGCCAGCTCTCGCAGCCGAGGCCGGAGCCGGTCAGGCGGACGAGCGCGCCTGTGACCGTGATCACGTAGAGCGATGCGGCTGCGCCGACCGCGAGCGCGAAGAGCCTGTCGGGCGCGACTACCCGCGCGCGAAGCGTCTCCACAGCCATGGGCTCAACACTAGAGAAGCGGCTCGAGCAGCTCGGGATAGCCGTCTGCGCCCCGGAACGGCGTCGGCCGCGAGCCGAGGAAGAGCGGGCGGTCGGCGGCGTTGAGGAGCACGGGCATCATGTCGGGGCCGCGCAGCTGGCCGAGGATTCCGGCGGCGCAGTCGAGCTCGCCGAAGGTTCGGACGGCGTCAGGGCGGATCCCGGGGCCGGCGAGCAGAAACGGCACCGGGTCGCCCGAGTGGATCACGTCGGGATAGGTCGGCGTCGCGTGGTCGCCCGTGACGCAGACGACAGCTCGGTCGGTCGGTAGGTCGCCGAGCTCGGCGTCGAGCGTCTCGATCGTGCGCTGCTTGACCGCCGGGTCTTTCGTGTGGCCCGCCATGTCCGTTGCCTTCAGGTGCGCGAAGACGAACGTGTCGCCCGCGGCGAGCCGCTCCTCGACGAGCCGGAGCCGCAGGCGGAGATCCGCGGCTGGGTCGTCGGTCTCGTCGGCGTCGACCGGCTCGAGGCCGACCGCGCGTCCGAGGCCCTGGAGGAAGCGCGAGTCCGCGATGAAGCTGCCGTGCAGACCGTGGCGCTCGGCGAACGTCGGCGCGGGGCGGAGGCGGCCCCACCATTTGAGCGTGATCACGTTGAAGACGGGCAGGTCGTTCGCGGCTCGACGCTCGTTCACCGGGTGGTCGGCCAGCAGCTCCATCGTCCGGCGTGTCCACGCCTCCGCGGCGCGCGCGGTGCGCTTGGCCTCGGCGACGGTGGGTTGCGGCCGCAGCACCGGGTGCCGGTCGCGGAAGAACGCGTCCGTGTCCGTGACGCGGTCGTCGGCGCCGCCGGAGATGCGCAGCACGGCCTCCCCGCGCCGGAGGTGCGAGAGCGCGAAGCGCAGGCCGTCGACCTCGAGCCCGTCGCAGGCGGCGACGAGCGTGGCAGCGTCCTCGTCGTCCTCGCCGTAGCGGGGGCGACCGGTCAGCCACAGGCCGTCCTCGCGCCGCTCGGCGGGCCGGAGCGCTGCGAAGGCGAGCACGTCCTCGAGGTCGATCTCCTGCTCGGCCCCCAGGGCCTCGAAGGCCGCCCGGCCCGGGAACTCGTCGGGCGTATAGCCGAGCATCGCCCAGTGGGCCACCTCGCTGGACGGGGCGCGACCGGGCCCGACGCCGTAGATGAGCCCGCAGGAGCCAGAGGCCGCGAACCGATCGAGATTCGGCGTGTTCGCGACCTCGTTCGCCGTGCGCCCGCCGAGCGAGTCGTGCG
>JBKPFP010000201.1:0-2920 GCA_046744435.1 Actinomycetota bacterium
CTGGGGCCTGGGCGGGGGCCGGCCACGGGACTTGGCCTCCCCTGGGGACGTCTCCTCGAGCCATGTCCGGTGTCAGACACCAGACATGGCTCGCGGCGACACAGTAGGTTCGGCCAATGATCTGGCCGCGGGACGACGCGAAGCTCGATCGCGTGCGGGCGCTGATGATCGAGTACGACCTCGACGCGCTCGTCGTCCGCGCGCCCGACAACGTCCTCTATCTGTCCAACTACTGGGGCATGAAGGGCTACGAGGTCGTCGTTTTCCCGCAGGTCGGCGTGCCGACGCTGATCGCGCTCGAGCCCTCGCAGGCCGACGCTGAGCGGACGGCCTGGACGCAGTACATCCTCCTCTTCGCCGGTTACGACGACCGTGACCCGCGGCCTCCGCAGGCGCGCGCGCTCGAGCTCGCCCTCGATGCCACGCGCGACTTCGAGCGTGTCGGGCTCGAGCTCTCTCTCGGCACACAGGCTTCCGACCGCATGGTCGGTGAGCCGACGACCTACACCCGCGAGTGGTTCGACGCCTGGCCCGACGCAGCCGACGCGACACCGCTGCTCGCGGAAGCGCGCGCGGTCAAGACCGAGCAGGAGATCGAGCGGATGCGGATCGCGAACGCGATCGCGGCCGACGCGATGGAGCACGTCCGCGAACACCTACGGCCGGGCATGAAGGAGAGCGAGGCGGCAGCCATGTGGGAGGGCTTCGTGCACGGCGCGGGCACCGCGCGGGACGACGTCGACCTGGCGCGGGGCTTCTCACTCGTCTGGTCGGGGCCAGGCATCCGCACCTTCACGGCGACGGGAGACCGGCCGGTGCAGGAGCACGAACCGACCCTCTTCGAGATCTGGGTCTGCGCCGACGGCTACTGGTGCGACCACACGAAGAACCTCTGCCCCGGCGACCTTACGCCTGAATACGAGCAGCTCGTCGACCAGCTGATCGACGTCTACCACGCCGCGATCGACCATTGCATGCCCGGCGCGAGCCTCGCGCAGCTCGACGCGCTCGTCCGCTCCGGGATCGCCGAGGCGGGCTACTCGGGCCAGCCGTCGCACCCCGTCGCGCACGGCGTCGGCGCCCGCGCGCACGAGCCGCCGTACGCGCACCAGGCCGGCGGTGGCACGATCGAGGTCGGCATGGTGCTGGCGATCGAGCCTGGGATCTACTGGGACGAGGGCGGAGGGCTGCGCCTCGAGGACAACTTCCTCATCACCGGGGACGGGGCCGAGAAGCTCTCGTCCTTCCCGGACGGGGTCGTGCGATGACCGAGCCGATTCCGCTGACCGGCGGACGAACGACGTCCGGTGTCGTTCGACTCGGAGACACCGTGCGCCGCCCGACGAATCCCAACTCCGAGTTCGTGCACAAGGTGCTGCTCCATCTCGAGTCTGTGGGGTTCGACGGCGCGCCGCGCTTTCTCGGCATCGACGAGGAGGGGCGCGAGGTCCTGTCCTTCCGTGAGGGGAACGTGCCGTACAACATCCGCCCGGACTACTCCGACGAAGTGCTGGCAGCGGGAGCACGGTTGCTTCGGCGTTACCACGATTCCGTCGCCGGCTTCGAGTTGGCCGGCGCGGAGGAGGTCGTCTGCCACAACGACATCTCTCCGGTGAACTTCATCTTCGAGGAAGGTCTCCCGGTCGCGATGATCGACTTCGACGCCGCCGTCCCGGGATCGCGGCTGCGCGACCTGGCGTACGGTCTCTTCCTCTGGCTCGACCTCGGCTACGACGGCCTGCCTCTCGATGAACAGCCTCGGAGGTCGCGCGTGTTCTTCGAGGCCTACGGTCTCTCCGAGCCGCCCACCGGACTTGTGGACGAGATGCTCGAGCGGCAGCGCGAGAAGGCGGCTACGACGCCGAACGGCTGGGAGGCGGCTCGCTGGTGGCGTTACCAGGCTGCCTGGCTCGAGCGGAACCGCAAGGCGTTCGAGGAGGCGCTCTATTGATCCGGCCGGGCAGCGACGCGGTCGGCAATGATGACCGCGAGGTCGTGTTTTGACCAAACGAGACGCGCCGCGTATCCGGCGGCGTCGAGCCACTCGAGCTGATCGTCGACCCGGTCTGGCAGGTCGAAGCCCGGCGTCAACGGCGTGACCGCATCCGCGGGCTCCTCGGGCACCACGACGTCGCCAAGGACGAAACGACCGCCGGACGAGAGGACCCTCGCGATGCGACTGAAGAGGTCTGCCTTACCGGCGCCATCGAGATGGTGGACGGCGAGCGCCGAGACGACGAGGTCGAATGGGCCGGAGGGGAGATCATCTTCGAGCCGAGAGACGAGAAGGGCCTCGACCTGGTTGGCCGGAAGCTCCTCGCGCGCTCGCTCCAGCATCTCGGCACCGGAGTCGATGCCCGTCAGTCGCGCCGCGGGGTGGAGTTCGAGCACTCGCCGAGCGGTTTCTCCCGTCCCAGTGCCGAGATCGAGGACACGGCGCACGGCCACGCCGACCGTCGCGCGGGCCAGACGCTCTTGCAGCTGGTCGTAGCCGGGCACTTCGGCGCGAATCCCTTCTAGGTATTCCTCGGGCTGGAACCGGGACTCACCCACGCGCCAAACGTATCCCTTTACGCTGCGGTCGTGGCAGCCGAGAGCCGGTTCTGGACCGGCGAGGTCAACCGGGCGTATGCCTTCGAGGCCGAGGTCGGGTTCTACGACACGACGCTCCGCGACGGCGAGCAGACCGTCGGCGTCGTCCTTGACCCGCAGCAGAAGCTCGAGATCGCCCGCCGGCTCGCCCAGGCCGGCGTCGAGCGGATCGAGGCCGGGTTCCCGCGGGTCTCGCAGGACGATTGGGACGCCGTGCGGCTGATCGCAGATGCCGGGCTCCCCGCAGAGATCTGGGGCTTCTCCCGCGCAGTGCGGGCCGACGTCGAAGCGCTTGTCGAGCTCGGCGTGCAGGCGAGCGTGATCGAGT
>JBKPFP010000150.1:0-2577 GCA_046744435.1 Actinomycetota bacterium
GCCAAGGCGCGGCAACAGGAATCGGGGCCGCAACGCCATGCCTCGATCTTCGGCACGAAGGCGCAAGGAGTTAAGACCTTTCGAGCGTGAACATGATCGGCGCCTGCTCCTCGACGACCGTGAACACCGCCGGGCCGGAGCCGACGACCGGGGTCGGCGCGTCCTGCCAGTGGAAGGCGGTGCCCGCAAAGCCCTCGAACCAGGCCTCCTCCTGCGGGTAGGACACCGCCGGGTTCAGCTGCAGGTGCAGGTGCGGGCCGGTCGAGTGCCCCGTCGAGCCGACGAGGCCGACCGGCGCGCCCGCGGTGAGAAGGGCGCCCGGCTGCACCGCGGGCTCGAGGTACGAAAGGTGGCAGTAGGTCCAGGAGCGGCCGTCCACGGTCAGGATCGTGAAGCCGATCCCACAGTTGCCGTTCGACTGCGGCCACGCAGCCTCGACGCGCCCGTTCGCCAGGGCGTAGAGCGGCGCGCCCGTCGGCGCGGCGATGTCGGCCGCCGGGTAGTCGGGGTGGGAGTGGCCGACCGAGACGGCTTCCGGCCCGCCGCCGACCGGGAACACGTAGTCGCCCCGGTAGAGCGGTGCTGCAATCAGCGTGCCCGCACCCGCCGCGAACGAGCTGGCCGCCGAGCTCGTGCGCGCCTCCTCGAGCCGCTGCTCCGCGGCCTGCAGCCTCTTGCGTGAGCGCGCAACCGCCGCGGCGGCGGCATCCCGTCGGGCGTCCGCCTGCACCGCGCTCTTGAGCAGCGCAAGCCGGTCGGAGAGCAGGCGCGCTCCCTCCGCGCGCGCGTGTAGCTCTCGAGCGCGGCGAGCCTGCCGGCGCTCGTTCCTCGAGGTGGCGACGAGCCGGCGGTTCGCACGCGAGACCGCATTCCGCGCGGAGTCGAGGCTCACCTGCAGGCGGTCGAACGAGAAGGCGACTCCCGGACCGCCGTGCCCGTACAGGCGGGCGAGGCGGAGCACGTCGTCCACGTACCACTGCGCGTGGTTGTAGGCGAAGATCCCGCGCTGGAGGTCGTTGCGGCCGCCCGCCGCGGCGAGATAGCGCGCCGCCGAGAAGACCGCGTCCTCGGCGTTCCACGGGTCGGCCACCCCGTCGCCGTCCGCGTCGGTTCCCCAGCGCATCCAGGTGTCGGGCATGAACTGCATCCACCCGATCGCGCCGGCCGAGCTGGGGCCCATGTTGCGGCCGAAGTTCGACTCGATCTTGTTGATCGCGGCCAGCACCTCCCACGGGATCCCGTAGGCGGTTCCCGCCCGGCGCCAGAGGCCGTGGAGGCTCGTGAAGGGGAGGCCGGCGGACTCGCGCCTGGTCAGATACGACGGCGGCAGGGTGAGCGAGCCCGGCGAGTTCGGCGTCTCCGCGCTCGGGAGCGCGGCCGGGCCGCTGGTCGAGGAGACGATCCTGAAGACCGGCGGCGCACCGGCCGCCCCCGCCGCGCCCACGAAGGTGACCAGCACGGCGGCCAGAAGAGCGAGTGTCCTGCTCATCCGTCCGTGGGCGAGACGACGCGTAGCTCGGGCGGCGGTGCGGCGGCGGCTGCGGCGCGCTCGGCTTCGTCCCGCTCCGCCGCCCCCTTGCGCTTGAGGGCGTGCTCGAGCGAGACGAGGAAGTCGTGCTTGTTCGTGGCGGCGCTCGCGGCTACCTCGCGGTCGATCTCGCCGGTGACGACGAGCTCGATCAGCGCCTGGCTGAACGTCTGCATGTTGAAGAAGGCACCCTCGGCGATGGCGTCGTGGATGTCCTCGGCCTTGTCGTCGCGGATCAGGTCGGCGACGCGCGCGTTGTTGACCATCACCTCGAAGGCGGCGACACGGCCGCCTGCGACGCGCGGGAGGAGGCGCTGGCTGACGACGCCGCGCAGCACCCCGGCGAGGATCGAGCGGATCTGCGGCTGCTTGACCCCGGGGAAGAACTCGATGATCCGGCCGAGCGTCTCGGCGGCGTCGACGGTGTGCAGCGTCGAGAAGACGAGGTGGCCGGACTCGGCGGCCTGCAGCGCTGTCTGAGCCGTCTCGGAATCACGGAGCTCGCCGATCAGAATCACGTCCGGGTCCTGCCGCAGCGCCCGACGCAGCGCCTGCTGGAACGAATCGGTGTCGAGACCGACCTCGCGCTGATTGACGATGCAGCCGTGGTCGGAGTGGAGGAACTCGATCGGGTCCTCGATGGTGACGATGTGCTGCCTGCGCGTGCGATTGATGTGCCCGAGCAGGGCGGCCAGGGTCGTCGACTTGCCCGAGCCGGTCGCGCCGGTGACGAGCACGAGCCCGCGGTGCTCCTCGGCCATCTTCTGGACACCCGTCGGGAGGCGCAGCTGCTCTAACTTCGGGATCTCGTTCGGGATCACGCGGAACGCGAACGACGTGGCGCCGCGCTGCTTGAAGCCGTTGACGCGGAAGCGCGCGAGGTCCGGGGCCATGTAGGACGTGTCCAGCTCGCCCGTCTCGCGGAAGGTCTCGAGGCGGTGAGGCGTGCGCGAGGTCACCGTCTGGAGGACCGACTCGAGGTCGGCCTCGCCGAGCGCGGCCCACCCTTCGATGCCGCCGAGCTGGCCGTCGCGGCGGACGACCGGCGG
>JBKPFP010000445.1:0-6879 GCA_046744435.1 Actinomycetota bacterium
AATGCACGCTTCGCCGTGACGATCGGGTTCCTCCTCTACATCTTGATGCCGACCGACCTGGTGGCCATGGCCACCGTCGGTGCCTACATCGCACGCCAGGGCGAGCCGTGGTGGCACACCCTCGGCTTCGTCGTCCTCACCATTCTGATCGCGGGGCTGCCGTTCATCGTGCTCCTCGCAATGGGAAAGCGGGCCGAGAGCGTGCTCCCGAGGATCCGGGAGTGGATGAATGCGAACTCCTGGATCGTCAACGAGGCCGTACTCCTCTTCTTCCTCGCGATGGCGCTGTTCTAGGAGGCCGTGCAAGCCTCGACTAGAGGAAGACTCCTCCACAACCGCTTGGTTGAGCCATGCGCCCGGCATGATTCGAACATGCGACCTCTGCCTCCGCAGGGCATGCCGACGGTTTTGCGCCGAGTTGCACAAAGGCGCATGAAGGCCGATGGATACTGGCATCACACACTCCCGCGGAGGCGGGAGCCGCATCGCTTCAAGGGCCCGTCCCCGGCCGTTTGGGGCATGAAGGGGGCACGGTTAAGGTCTCGGATGTTGACGCTCGCCGGGGCCTGACCATCGCGGTCAGCGCGACATGTCCGCAGCCGGCCACAGGTCCGCAGCGGTCATCTTGCGGGGGGCCAGAAGGCGGCTTAGAGCGCCTTTCAAAAAGAGGGATCGGATCTCTCAAGCTGCGTCGAGGTTTCCGGAGCAAGTGCTCACATCGGCGGCGGCAGGCGGCTTATGCGAGCGTGATCCATCCTGCGAGCGCCGCGAGCTTCTGATCCTCCGCCCAGGGCGGCCCGATCTCTCGCCGGAGCCCGTCGATCCACCGCCGCAAGTCGTCCTGCGCAAGGCCAAGTGTCGCCTCGCCTTGTTCCCAGATCGACTGCTTCGGCACGGCGACGGCCTCGATCCCGCACGACTCGGCGCCCTGCAGCAATGCAGCCTGGTACAGCCGCCCCTCAGCCGCATGCGCGAGAGCGTGTGAGGCCAGGATCGACTCAAGCCGCACTGCGCGAGGGAAGCTCCCGACAACGACCGCGCAGGACCGCACGACGGCTCCCTCGTCCGCTGCCTTCCGCATCGCTCGCTCGACGGCGGCGGCCGCTTGCTCGGCAGCGACACGCTCCGCGGCCTCGACGCGAGGCGCCGCATCAGCGGGGTCGAGCCCGCGGGCCGCCTGGTAGACATTCCTGCGGATACGCCCAGTCGGGTCAGCGAGATCAATGCGGCCACGAAACAGGACCTGGGGCTGCGCGATCCCTCCGGCGACCATCACCAGCGCTGCCCAGCCGGTGTGGGCGCGACAGCCGAGGGCCGCGGCCCGCGCATTGTCCGAGGAGGTGACGATCACGAGTCACGGGAAGTCCAGCATGCTCGCTGTCGAGTCTCAAGTTGGGCGAGTGGCCTTCTTTGTAGAGAAGGGACCCGTCGGTCGGTGGCGAAGCGGGCTGCGTCCATATCGACTGGGAGGATGGGGCCAGATGCCGAGGCCGCTGGTGTCGGACGCGTTGTGGGAGCTGGTCGAGCCGCTGATCCCAAAGGTGCCGAGGCGGCATCGCTTTCCGGGGCGAAAGCGGATCGACGATCGGAAGGTGTTGGCGGGGATCTTGTTCGTGTTGCGCACGGCCATCCCGTGGGAGTACCTGCCGCAGGAGATGGGCTGCGGCTCGGGGGTGACGTGTTGGCGCCGGTTGCGGGAGTGGCAGCAGGCGGGTGTATGGCAGCGGCTACACGAGCTGTTGCTGGCGAAGCTGCATGAGACCGATCTGATCGACTGGGATCGGGCGGCGATCGACAGCTCGCACGTGCGGGCGTTTGGGGGGCGACAAGACCGGCCCGAGCCCAGTCGACCGCTCCCGCAGCGGCTCCAAGCACCACCTGATCGCCTGCGGGCGCGGCACGCCGCTCGCGGTCTCGCTCACCGGCGGCAACCGCAACGACATCACCCAGCTCGTCCCGCTGGTCGACGCGATCCCGCCGGTGCGCGGTCGTCGCGGCCGCCCGCGGCGCAGGCCGCGCCAGTTGTACGGCGACCGTGCCTACCACTCGCGCGAGAGCCGCGGCGAGCTGCGCCGCCGCCGTATTCAGGCGAAGATCGCCTGGCCCAAGAGCGGGCACGGGTCCGGCCTCGGGACGAAGCGCTGGGTCGTCGAGCGCACGATCGCCTGGCTGCACCAATACCGGCGGCTGCGCATCCGCTACGAGCGCCGCGACGACATCCACGAAGCCTTCCTCGCGATCGGCTGCAGCTTGATCTGCCTCAAGCTCCTCGAAGCCGAAGGCTCATTCTGAAAGGCGCTCTTAGATTCAGCCGAGGCCGGCGAGAGGCGGAGAAGCGCTCGCGGCGCCCGAGGGTTCGACCCCGCCGCCGGCCTCCGCTGGTCCCTTCACGTCGGTCAGGGGACCAACATCGCGCCCGCGTGATGGATCAAGACGGAAAAGGTGGTTTGTTCTCGCGGAGACGGTGGAGGGGAGGACTTATCGTCGGTTCGCTCAATGCGACCCTGTCCGGCGCCAGGATCCTCTCGTCCCTTCGCGCGCGCAGCGCCCTGAGGCTCCTTCGGAGCGAGCCGGCGAGCTCGCGCGAGCGCCCAGGAAGTTCGGGGGTCGGCGGGGTTTCAGCGCTGACCCGGAGCGCCGGAAAGTCGTTGCGCAGGCCTACGATGAAGAGCTGGAAGACGTGCTCGGGCTCGGGCAGACCCTTGAGGTCGTGTCGACCGAGATCGCGGAAGCTCAAACCAGCCAGAACCACTCCGCCGAGCGCATCGTACGTCGCCTCCGAGATGAGAACCTGACCCCCGTGACCAGCGGCACAGATGCGTGCGGTTCGATGCACGTCGAGCCCGAGATACTCGCCTTCGGGTCCGACGGCCCGTCCCGTGTGGATTCCCATTCGGACACGGACGCTGACTCCGTCCGGCCAGACTGCTGCCGCAAACGAGCGCTGACCGACGCTCGCAGCCGCGACGGCCTCGGCAGCGGTTCCGAACACCGCGGAGACTTCGTCCCCGTGAGCCCCGTAAACGATGCCGCCCGAGCGCTCGACGGCTTCGGCGAGGAGCTGACGATGCTCGAGCAAGAGGCCCGGATAACCGTCACCGAGGGTAAGCGCGGTCGACCCTTCGATGTCGGTGAAGAGGAAGGTGACCGTTCCCTTCTGTAGCTCGGACATGAGGTTCTTAGGACAGCCAGTGTAGGAAGATTCCTCGCCCACTCAAAGCCAACAGACCGGGTCGACACCATGACACGCTCGGCAATAGCTGGCCGCTCGGTGGTCAGCGAACGTGTCGGCCTGCTGTTACCGGGGGCGGGGTAGCGCCGCGGCGCCCGAGGGTTCGACCCCGCCGCCGGCCCTTCGCGATACGCTCACCGTGCCGTTCGGTCCCAGCCGACTCAGAGGGAGGACCGAATGGCAGGCTTTTACCTACAGGCTCGAGCAGGAAAACGGGACGCCCGCCGATCCGCCAACGTTCCGGACGGTCGTACCAACATGGAAGGCCGGGGATGAGATCCCGCTCGGCGCAGGCAGGGCGCTTCGCGTGATCGCGACTCGAGACGACGACGCAGATCAACCTCCGGCGCTTGTTGGTCGAGCCGGTTCGCCCTCGATGAACGGCGAATCGCGGCTATTGAAGTGTTTCCCCCAGAGGCGTACCCTTGCGCTCGGCCTGGCGAACTGCGCCTAACGGCCAAGCACTCTGCTTCGGGGCCGTTCCGCGCCCGATGCGCGGGTTCCCTTCGGCCTCCTGCGGAGCCGCACGCGAGGGTGGGCGCCGCCACCTCCCCAAAGACGCGGCCCCACCCTCTTACTCAGCCACAATGGGTTGGTTTCGCGCTGCCAGAAAATTTCTGGCGCGGGGGTCGCGTCAGAGCGCGAAGACGGGACGCCGGCAGACCCGTCGACGTTTCACACAGTCGTTCCAACCTGGCAGCCCGGCGACACGATCCCGCTCGGCGCAGGCAGGGCGCTTCGCGTGATCGTCGTTTAGCTTCCAATTCAGACGGCACGACCTAGACTTGCCCCAAGCTGGCCGCCGGCCAGCCAAAGTCAAAGGACGAAAACTTCGAGGTCGAGCTTGGCCCGCTCTTCACAGCGGGTCGCTCTTGACTACGGACTTCTTCGACGCAGGAGGCTCGCGATCGGAGCTGGGCTCGGAGCGATCTGGCTTGACCAACGCTCAGAGTTCGGGCGTGGCCTCAAGAGGCGCGTCCGGGCGGCAATGAAGAAGCAGATCAAGGCTCAGGCTCGCTCGCCCGACTCGACGCTCAGCGGTTACGCCAGCGTTGAAAAATGAACCCGCCGGGTTGGAGCCGGCCCGATGGGGGACGGGCCCGCCGTTTTTCGCGCGAGGTCGGGCTCCGCACCCTCGCCTAGGCCGGGCGCGGCAGTGCGGGGAAACGTCCGAACGCACTTCGGCGAGCAGGTACTGCCACACTTCCGCGCATGAGAGGAGGTGTCCATGCCATCTCAGAAGGAACGGCCGGAGATCGCGCCGGGCATCGAGCAGATGCATCCGCGCTGGGAACGGATCTTGCGCGGGGAGTCGTCGCTCGCGCGAATGCAGCGGCTCTACCGCGCGACATTCGCGCTCATGCCGAGTCCCTGGCGCTGCAAGTTCTGCAACGCCCCGTTCAAGGGCCCGTACTCGGGAGCTCTTCGCTGGATCGGCTACTCGCCGTCGGCGAAGAACCCGAACGTTTGCGCGCGCTGAATCGAGTGGGCACCGAAGGGCGGGGCCGTCGTCCCGCTCAGCGTGCTCTTCGCCGACGTGCGCGGCTACACGAAGCTGACTGAAGGGCTCTCGCCGGCCGAGGTGCCGGCGCTCGTCAACCGGTTCTACGAGACCGCTTCCTCAGCCCTGCTCTCGCACCAGGGTCTCCTGGGCCAGATCGAAGGCGACAACGTGATGTCGCTCTTCGTCCCGGGACTCGCCGGTGCGAAGTACCGGTCGAACGCCGTCGAGGCCGGTCGCTCGCTCTTGCAGGCCGTCGGGCCGGGCAGTGAGCTTTCGCTCGAGGTCGGCGTGGGGATCGCGAGCGGCGAGGAGTACGTGGGTAACGTCGGTGGGGGCGGATACAAGGATTTCGCCGCCGTCGGGGACGTCACGAATCTCGCGGCGCGGCTGACGGCGAAAGCTGAGGCTGGAGAGGTGCTCGTCGACGCGGAGACCTTCGAGGCGGTCGCCGATCACTACCCCGGCGCCGAGCGCCGGGAGCTCGAGCTCAAGGGCAAGAAGGCACCGGTCGTCGCCTACGCCGTTCGGACCTGACGAGAGCTACTGGAAGCAGACGCGCATGCCGAGCTGCTTCGACAGTCGAGCGCTCTCCATGGCGTGGGTCTCTGCACGTTCGTTGGCGCGTTCCATCGCCTTCGGGACTCGGCGGGAGGCCGCGGCTCGCAGCGACTCGTAGTCTTGGCCGACGGCCGCCATCGCGCGCATCCACTGCCTGGCTTCTACCCGCCCGTCCGATGGAGCCTCGAGCTCCCCCTGCGCGACGATTGCCTGCCAGAACTCGGGAAGGAACCGGTCCATCTGCCGCTCGATGCCGGCGGGCGTCTTCGGATTGCCGAGCGTCGCGGCGAACTCGCCGAACTCGCGGCAGTTCGCGTCGGCTTTCATGGCGAACTCGGTGCCGTTGCCCGAGCTCATGGCCATCGGGCTCCCGCTCGCGTCGTCCGAATCCTCCATCACGAACGGCGCTACGACTCCAATCCCGATCGCCTCGAGCAGGATGAGGGCGGCGACCGCGCGAATCGTCGTGCGGCGCGTCCGGACGAAAGCCCAGGCGGCGACGAGCGCGACGCCGGCCGCGATCAGCGTGGTTACCCACCAGGGCCACCCGAGGTCGACCATCACTGCCACGTCAGGTTCTCCTCACGGCGATCGCGTGCGGATCGGCGCGCTCGATCCCGGCGACGAGGCGGGTTATGGGCAGGAAGACCTCCGGAACGCCTCCTCGGCCGTGCCCGGTGACGCGCAGGACGCCGAGTCCCGGGGCGCTACCGACCGCGTTGTTGAGCGGGAGGACATTTCCGGTCAGCGGATTCGGGCCACGAAGCGTGACGAAGACACGGTCGCCCGTTAGGGAGACGTCGATCAAGTCAGGCGCCGGATCGGCGGTTAGCCGTCCGGTCAGATTGATCTCGTTCACCACCCTGTCCCGCTGCGTGTCCACCACGACAATCCGGTTGGCCGCTCGATCCGCGACCCACAGATAGGGCCCCTTCTGCACACGGCGAACGCGCGGCCTCATCTGTCGACCCCTCGGCTTGAGGCGCTTGACCATCATCATCGGTCTCGTCGCGACCACACCGTGGGCGTCGACGAACTCGCGCGCGTCGCGGCTGTAGACCAACCTCAGCGCGGGTGTGTTCGGCGCGGCAGGACTCGTCCCGAAGCGCTTCAGGGAGACTGCGTACACGTCGTGCTCCAAGGGGTTCTCGGCCCAGCCTCCGCCGGAGGTGACGTACATCTTGCCTCGGGCCTCCAAGGCGCCGAATCCGCTCGGGTGGATCGCCGTCTTGTCGTATTCGGCGACGATTGCCATGGGTGTCGTCTTCGGATTGACGACCAGCATGCCGCCGCCGCGTAGGGTGACGAAGCCGAGCCGGCCGCGGTGGTCTGTGCGCGTGAAGATCGGCGCGTTGTTGGGCCTCAGAGCCGGGTCTTCGCACAGTGCGCCGCTCGGTGTGCGACAGCTGGCGAGGTCGAGCGTCGCCGCGCCGTCGAGTGCGAACTGGTTCAAGGCATAGTTCGTCAAGATCCGCTGGAGCAGCTTGCCGTTCAGGTTGGCGACGAGGACGTAGCGCCCATCGGGTGATGGCGACGCGTCGTGGGCCTGAGCGCCCACGTCGATGCAGCCGACGGGCTTCCGGGT
>JBKPFP010000383.1:0-3180 GCA_046744435.1 Actinomycetota bacterium
GGATCACGTCGGGATAGGTCGGCGTCGCGTGGTCGCCCGTGACGCAGACGACAGCTCGGTCGGTCGGTAGGTCGCCGAGCTCGGCGTCGAGCGTCTCGATCGTGCGCTGCTTGACCGCCGGATCTTTCGTGTGGCCCGCCATGTCCGTTGCCTTCAGGTGCGTGAAGACGAACGTGTCGCCCGCGGCGAGCCGCTCCTCGACGAGCCGGAGCCGCAGGCGGAGATCCGCGGCTGGGTCGTCGCTCTCGTCGGCGTCGACCGGCTCGAGGCCGACCGCGCGGCCGAGGCCCTGGAGGAAGCGCGAGTCAGCGATGAAGCTGCCGTGCAGTCCGTGGCGCTCGGCGAACGTCGGCGCGGGGCGGAGCCGGCCCCACCATTTGAGCGTGATCACGTTGAAGACCGGCAGGTCGTTCGCCGTTCGACGCTCGTTCACCGGGTGGTCGGCCAGCAGCTCCGTCGTCCGGCGTGTCCACGCCTCCGCGGCGCGCGCGGTGCGCTCGGCCTCCGCGACGGTGGGTTGCGGCCGTAGCACCGGGTGCCGGTCGCGGAAGAACGCGTCCGTGTCCGTGACGCCGTCGTTGGCGCCGCCGGAGATGCGCAGCACGGCCTCCCCGCGCCGGAGGTGCGAGAGCGCGAAGCGCAGGCCGTCGACCTCGAGCCCGTCGCAGGCGGCGACGAGCGTGGCAGCGTCCTCTTCGTCCTCGCCGTAGCGGGGGCGACCGGTCAGCCACAGGCCGTCCTCGCGCCGCTCGGCGGGCCGGAGCGCGGCGAAGGCGAGCACGTCCTCGGGGTCGATCTCCTGCTCGGCCCCCAGGGCCTCGAAGGCCGCCCGGCCCGGGAACTCGTCGGGCGTGTAGCCGAGCATCGCCCAGTGGGCCACCTCGCTGGACGGGGCGCGACCGGGCCCGACGCCGTAGATGAGTCCGCAGGAGCCAGAGGCCGCGAACCGATCGAGATTCGGCGTGTTCGCGACCTCGTTCGCCGTGCGCCCGCCGAGCGAGTCGTGCGCGCGGTCGGCGAGCCCGTCGAGGAGGACGACGACGATCGGGAACACGCGGCGGAGGCTAACCGGAAAGCGGCACGGTTCCGGCACAGCGGCGTCTCACACGCATGCGCGGCCCGCGGATACGATCGCGACGGGGAGGAGGTGGCGGGCGCCTTACCTAAGGGGCGTGCTCAGGCGGGAACCCGCTCGAGCTCTCGGAGCACGCGCGCGACTCCAGGAGGCACGAGCGACTCCCAATCGCCGCCCGCCCGAAGCGCCGCCCGCACGTCGGTGCCCGACAGTTCCTTCTCCGCGCCCTCGTCGAGCACCACGACCTCGTACCCCGCCGCGCGCAGCCGGTCGAGCTTCTCGCCTCCCCAGTCGGAGAAGAGCCGCAGGAACTGCGTCACCTCCGCCGGCACGTACGCGGGCCACAGCTCGGGCTCGTTGACGGGAAACGGAATCACGTGCAGCCGCGCCAGGTCGAGCCCGAGGTCGAGCGCCGCGGCCTTCACCATCAGCAGCCGCTCGGCGTAGCTCCATGGATTCGACTCGGGCAGGTGACGCGCGGGGTCGGCTGCTTCCGGCTTGACGCGCGCCGGATCGGGATTCGTGATGCCGACGAAGAGCTCGTCGCACCGCTCTGCGGCTCCGCGCATGTACTCCAGATGCCCGTTGTGGAACGGCTGGAAGCGTCCGTGGATCATGCCGCGAGCGGCCACGGCAGCCTCAGACGACGATGACGCCTGCGCCCTCTTCGACGACGCCGACACGGCGAGCGAACAGCCTCCGCGCCGAGAACTCGGCCTCGAGCGCCACGCCCTGCTCAGCCGGAAGCGTGACGAGCAGCCCGCCCGCGGTCTGCGGGTCGTAACCGAGCACGACGAGCGTCTCAGGGACGTTCTGCAGCGTTAGGTGCCGCCCGGCGAAGTCGCGGTTGCGAGGATCGCCGCTCGTGCGGACACCAGAGCGGGCGGCGTCCAGGGCACCGTCGATCGCCGGAAAGCGCTCCGATTCGAGCATGATCCGGACGCCGCTGCGCTCGGCCATCTCGTGCGCGTGGCCGAAGAGCCCGAAGCCGGTCACATCGGTCACGGCGTTGACCTGCAGCGGCCGGAGCACCTCGGCCGCCTTGTCGTTCAGCGTCTTCATCCAGCCCACGGCGCGCTCGAGCGGCTGCGAGCCGACGACCCCGCTCTTGTGCGCGGACATGATCAGGCCGGTGCCGAGCGGCTTCGTGATGTACACCGCGTCTCCCGCACGGGCGCCGTTCTTCGGCCAGATCCCGTTCGGGTGGACGGTGCCGACGACTGCGAGCCCGTACTTCGGCTCGGCATCCCGAATCGTGTGCCCCCCGGCGAGCAGCGCGCCGGCCGCCTGCACCTGCTCGTTGGCAGCGGCGAAGATCCGGGCGAGCATCTCCATCGGCAGCTCCTCCGGGAACGCGGCGATCGAGAGCGCGAGCAGCGGTGTGCCGCCCATGGCGAAGACGTCGTTCAGGGCGTTCGTGGCCGCGATCGACCCGTAGTCGCCCGGCTCGTCGACGATCGGCGGGAAGAAGTCGAGCGTGAAGATGAGCGCGCGCTCGTCGTCGATGCGATAGACGGCTGCGTCGTCGGCGGGGGCGAGCCCGACGAGCAGGTTCTCAGCTTCGGCCGGAACGAAGCCCGCGAGCAGCTGCTCGAGACGCGCAGCCGAGTACTTGGCTGCGCAGCCTCCGCAGGATGCGAGATCAGTCAGCTTGACCTTGGTGGCGTCGATGTCCAGGACACTCTCCGAGGAATCGGAAACTGTAGCTGCGTCAACGCGGGATGCCCTCATTGCATTCCGGTTAAACGAGACTTGGGTATCGGCTTGGAAGGACGGAGGTGAGTCAGTGGCAACGGAAACCGACCGGGTAACGGTCGAGACGCTCGAGCGCTTGCTGGATGCCTTCAACGCGCACGACATCGACGCGGTGATGAGCTTCTTCGCCGACGACTGTGCACTGGAGATGCCGCGCGGTCCCGATCCATGGGGGCGAAGGCTGGAGGGACGAGAGCGAGTGCGCGAGGGACTCGCGGGCCGCTTCGCCGGCATTCCCGACGTTCACTATGGCGACGATCGCCACTGGCTCGCCGGCGATCGCGGCTGCTCCGAGTGGCTCTTGACCGGCACGAACGTCGCGGGCGAGAAGATCGAGGTGCGAGGCTGCG
>JBKPFP010000391.1:0-4095 GCA_046744435.1 Actinomycetota bacterium
CGCGAGGAGCAGCGGCAACCCCGGATTCGGACGCGTGGCGGCGTTCTCGTCGCGGGGGCTCGCGTTCGACGGCCGCGTGAAGCCGGACCTCGTCGCCCCCGGCGTGTCGCTGCTGACGTCGGACGCGGGGCGCAGCGAGGACGGCTCGGAGCGGTACGCCAGCATCAGCGGCTCCAGCGCCGCGGCCGCGAAGGTCGCCGGCGAGGCGGCGCTGCTCGTCCAGGCGCGCCGCGAGCTCGACGCCTCGGCGCTCAAGGGCGTCCTCGTCGGCACGGCGCGTCCCGTCGCGCGCGAGTCGGTCTCGGCCCAGGGCGCCGGCGAGGTCGACCTCGGTGCGGCCGTCACCGCCGAGGTGGCGGTGCTCCCCTCGACGCTCAGCTTCGATCGCGCCGCGAAGGCCGGCTGGCAGGCGACACGGAAACTCATCGTCCGCAACCTCTCGAGCCGGCCGCTCCGCGTGTTCATCGCGGCCGACCAGCAGCAGGCGGCCGCGTCGCGCGGGCTCGTCTTCGCAGCCGCGCCGACGAAGATCCGCCTCCAGCCAGGGCGCTGGGGGAGCGTCTACGTGACGGGGCGCATCGCGTACGAAGGCGTGCCGAGGACGCCGATCGAGGGCATGCTCGAGGTGCGGACGGAGCGGAGCGCGCCGCTGCGCGTCCCCTGGCTCGTCTCGTTCCGCCCCGCGCTGAGGGCGCTTATCGGCGAAGTGAGTCTGAGCGTGAAGTCGTTCAAGGCGTCGGACTCGGCGCCTGCGGTGCTCTCGTTCCGGGCCGGCGGCGTCTCGCGCACCTCGCGCGGACTCCAGATCGTGCCCGTCGGTCGGCTCGACCTGACCCTCGTCGGCGCGAACGGCGACCGTCTGGGCGTGCTCGCCCGCCTGCGCGACCTGCTGCCCGGCAGGCAGTCCTTCGGGCTCACGGGCCGCGACGGCGAGGGCGACCGCCTCGAGCCGGGGCGCTACAAGCTCAAGCTGACCGCCTGGCCCACAGGAGACGGCGTGCCGAGCCGCGCCTCGGTCTCGTTCACGGTCAAGTAGGGCTTCTGCGCATCGCGTGGAGCGGCATATACTCGCCAAGAATTTCCTGCTAATCGGCCGAAGGAGCGCACGTTGACGACCATCGCGGCACCCCTCTCCCACCTCCGCGAAGATCCCTTCGAGCTCGCCCAGCAGCAGCTCCGGCGAGTCGCGGACATCTTCAAGATCGACCCGAACCTCGTCGAGGTCCTGAAGGAGTGCAAGAAGGCGGTGGTGGTCTCGGTGCCCGTCGTGATGGACAACGGGACCGTGAAGGCGTTCGAGGGCTACCGCGTCACGCACAACATCGCGCGCGGCCCGTCGAAGGGCGGCATCCGCTACCACCCTGACGTCAGCCTCTCCGAGGTCAAGTCGCTCGCGATGTGGATGACCTGGAAGTGCGCGCTGATGAACATCCCGTTCGGCGGCGCCAAGGGCGGCGTCATCTGCAACCCGAAGGAGCTCTCGCAGATGGAGCTCCAGAAGCTGACGCGCCGCTACACGACCGAGATCATCAACGAGATCGGTCCCGAGAAGGACATCCCCGCTCCCGACGTCGGCACCGACCCGTCGGTGATGGCGTGGATCTTCGACACGTACTCGATGAACAAGGGCCACTCGGTGCTTGGCGTCGTGACGGGCAAGCCGCTTAACGTCGGCGGCTCGCTCGGGCGGCTCGAGGCGACCGCGCGTGGCGCGATGTACTGCATCCGCGAGGCGATCCGCAAGCAGGAGCTCTCGTTCGACGGCCTGCGCGTGGCCGTGCAGGGTTTCGGCAACGTCGGCAGCTACCTGGCGAAGTTCATGCACGACCAGGGCGCGAAGGTGATTGCGGTCTCAGACTCGACGAGCGGCATCTACAACCCGGACGGGATCGACGTCGAGCTCGCGCTCGCCCACAAGCAGGAGACCGGAGCGCTCGCCGGCCTGCGCGGGACCGAGCCCGTCTCGAACGAGGACCTCCTGCTCCTCGAGTGCGACGTCCTCGCGCCGTGCGCCCTCGAGCAGGTGATCACGAGCGAGAACGCGGACAAGGTCAAGGCGAGGATCATCTGCGAGGGCGCGAACGGGCCGGTCACGCCCACGGCGGACGAGATCCTCGACGAGCGGGGGATCCTCGTGCTGCCGGACATCCTCGCCAACGCGGGCGGCGTCGTCGTCTCGTACTTCGAGTGGGTGCAGGGCCTGCAGGAGTTCTTCTGGAAGGAGGACGAGGTCAACGCGCGGTTGAACGACATCGTCACGCGCGCGTTCAACGAGACCTGGACGACCCACCAGAACCGCGGCACGAGCATGCGCATGGCGGCGTACGGGCTCGCCGTGCAGCGCGTCTCCGAGGCGACGACGACGCGAGGCCTCTACCCCTAAGGCATCGCTTGCGATGCCGACTTCAGACGCGGCGAGCTTTGCTCGTGCGTCGTCTGAAATGACCGGTCGACACGCATGAACTCATCATCCCCGAGGTCGGGACTTGCTCGCGTAGTTCTCTATTCGGCCCCGGACTGCAGCCTCTGCGAGCGGGCGCGAGCGACGCTTGCTGCGATCCGGGAGGACGTCGTGTTCGACCTGGAGGAGGTCGACATCAGCGGCGACCCCGAGCTGGAGGCGCGCTACCGGGAGCTGCTGCCGGTCGTCGAGATCGACGGCGAGCAGGCGTTCACGTACTTCGTCCACATCGATTCGTTCCGCCGGCGAGTGACACAAGCTCGCGACTGAGCAGCGACTTTGTGACTCTCTGCCGCATGCATTGAGCGGCAATGGCAGAATCCTTGTGCTGTGTTACAAGCGCCGTCGCAAGAGCTCGGGGCTAACGATCGCTTGACGGTCGGGGTCGCCGCACGGCTCTCCCGCTACCTGCAGGTCCTGACCCAGGCGAAGAAGATGGGCAAGGACCGGATCTCCTCGCAGGAGATGTCCGACTACACGAACATCAATGCGACCCAGATCCGGCGGGACCTGTCCGCGTTCGGCAAGTTCGGCAAGCGCGGGGTCGGCTACGACATCGACTCGCTGCTGGGTGAGATCAGGCGGATCCTCCGCACCCAGGGGCAGCACAACATCGTGCTCGTCGGGGCGGGCCGGCTAGGCGAGGCGATCGCGTCCTCGCCGATCTTCGCCGAGCACGGGATCAACATCGCCGCCGTCGTCGACACCGACCACGAGAAGGTGGGGCGGACCGTCGGGCACGTCGAGGTCAGCGAGTACCAGGACCTGAAAGGGCTCGTCCGCGACAAGAACATCATCGTCGGCGTGCTCGCCGTGCCGGCCGAGAACGCTCAGCAGGCCGCGAACGATCTCGTCGGCGCCGGGCTGAAGATCATCTTCAACTACTCAGAGGCGCTGCTCGACGTGCCCCAGGACGTGGCCGTGCACACGTCGAACCCGGCCGTCGATCTCTTGTACGCCCTCTACTTTCACCTGACATGACTCGTTGTCCGACACGGTTAGAACGGCCGCGCCGGCAAAGCCGGCACGGCCTCTAAGCGGCATCGCAAGCGACGCCTTAGCTACGCGCTCTACTTCCACCTCACCTAGGCGGAGACACCGGGCACGCCGACCGGGGTCGGCTCGGACTCCTCGACGGCCGGCGGCGGAGCCGTCTTCTTGGCGCGGAGGCGCCGCACGCTCGGGACGGCGAGGATGGCGACGTTCGACGCGAGTAGGACGCCGCCCGAGAGCCAGAGCGTCGTGTCGATGCCGATCTGGTCCGAGAGCGGCCCTGCGAGGGCGAACCCGGCCGGCAAGAAGAGCAGCGACCCGAGCCAGTCGTAGGCGCTCACGCGTGAGAGCGCGTCGCGGGGCACGTGCTGCTGGAGGGTGGTCTGCCAGAGCGCGACCGAGAAGTCGAGTGTGATCCACGCGGCGAGAGCGGCGACGGCGATGACGAGCGCGGGCAAGGGGCGGATGAGCAGGACCGGGAGGAGCGCGGCGATGCTGATCAGCAGGTAGCCCGTCGCGAGCGGGCGGCGCGGCCGGACATGGAGGGCCACGATGCCGCCTACCACCGCGCCGATCGAGCCGCCGGTCATGATCAGGCCCCAGTCTCGGGCGCCGTCCAGCTCGCGCTCGCAGACGACGGG
>JBKPFP010000419.1:0-1437 GCA_046744435.1 Actinomycetota bacterium
CGATCAAGCAGCCGGCCGCCCTCTGCGGCCTCGTCGGCCTGCGCCCGACCTACGGCACTGTCTCGCGGTCGGGCATCGTCGCGTTCGCCTCGAGCCTCGACCAGGTCGGCCCGATCACGAAGACCGTCCGCGACTGCGCCAAGCTCTACGCGATCATCGCCGGTCGCGACCCGAACGACACGACCACGGTCGACTTCACCGAGCAGGTCGCGATCCCCGAGGCCGAAGACCTGAAGGGCCTCAAAGTCGGCGTCCCGAAAGAGCTGAACGAGACTGAGGGCATCGAGCCGGGCGTGAGCGAGTCGGTGAACGCCGCGATCGACCTCTGCCGCGAGCTCGGCGCGGAGGTGGGGGAGATTACGCTGCCTCGGTCAGTCGAGTACGGCCTGTCCTGCTACTACCTGATCGCCCCGTCCGAGGCCTCGTCGAACCTGGCCCGCTACGACGGCGTCCGCTACGGCCTCCGCGTCAGCGACGGCGACGTGCGTGAGATGTACATGCGCACACGCGACGCCGGCTTCGGCGACGAGCCGAAGCGCCGGATCATGCTCGGCACCTACGCGCTCTCCGCCGGCTACTACGAGGCCTACTACGGCCAGGCGCAGAAGGTGCGGACGATCATCCGCCAGGAGTTCGCGACTGCGCTCGAGCAGTTCGACCTGCTCGTCAGCCCGACCTCGCCCACGGTCGCCTTCCCGCTCGGCGCGAAGACCGACAACCCGCTGGCCATGTACCTCTCGGACGTGCTCGCGATCCCGCCGAACATGGCCGGCCTGCCCGGACTCTCGATTCCGTGCGGCCTCTCCGAGAACCTCCCGGTCGGGCTGCAGCTGATCGGGCCGCAGTTCTCCGAGAACCTGCTCTTCCGCGCCGGGCATGCGCTCGAGCGTGCGCTCGAGTTCGACTTCGTTCCGCGGAGGCTCGCCGCATGACCTGGCAACCGGTCATCGGGCTGGAGATCCACGTCCACCTGAAGACGCGGACGAAGATGTTCTGCCGCTGCGAGCTCGAGTACGGCGGCGCCGAGAACACGCACACCTGCCCCGTCTGCCTCGCGCACCCGGGAACCTTGCCCGTGCCGAACGAGCGCGCGATCGAGATGACGATCCTGCTAGGCCACGCCCTCGGCTGCGAGATCGTCGAGCGCGCGGTCTTCCACCGCAAGCACTACTTCTACCCCGACCTGCCGAAGGGCTACCAGATCTCCCAGTACGACGAGCCGCTCTGCGTCAACGGCCGCTTCGCCCTGCCGACGGCGGACGGCGAGACCGAGGTCGGCATCGTCCGCGCGCACCTCGAGGAGGACGCGGCCAAGAACGTGCACATGGGCGGCGCCGAGGGCCGCATCGCCGGCGCCGACCGCACGCTGGTCGACTTCAACCGCGCCGGCACGCCGCTCGTCGAGATCGTCACGCAGCCCGACCTGCACTCGTCCGA